>DAIRTB010000031.1:4731-11432 GCA_036804105.1 Bacteroidota bacterium
TAATGGTAGATTTGAATTGGTGGATGGGAAAGCCATTCCGTTTATACCAACTGCAAATATTGGCTTAAATATTCTGCGTAAAAGGGTTTTCGTTTTCTCGAAATTGGGGAGCAGTTATCGTCTGCCAACTTTTAACGATTTGTATTGGCAGCCTGGTGGAAATGAAAATCTTCAGCCAGAAAAAGGCTGGAATTTTCAGTTTGGATTAAAAACCCAAGGTTTACAGAGAATCTCTGTTCAATTGGCAGCATTTCATACCCAAATAGAAAATTGGATTCTTTGGCTGCCAGGCGAAGGAAGTTTTTGGTCGCCCATAAATGTAGATAGAGTAATTGCAAAAGGAATTGAGGGGAATTTTACCTTCGGGCAATATCGATTGAGTAAGATAATCAAGATGAAATTGGTTGCCAATGCAGAATTTGGTGCCACCAGAAACGTAACCTCCTCCCCTTTTAAAACCGCTAAACAGTTAAGTTATGTTCCGCAATTAAAAACGTCGGAAGTGCTTGCTTTCGAGATTGGGAAATTCAATCTGCTTTTTCAGCATCAATATCAAAGTTTGAGATATCTGAATTTGAGCAACGATCGTTTTCTACCACAACTCAATTTATTTCATAGTGCGGTAAACAGATCTTTTGGGTTGATGAAAACTAGGCTAAATGTTGGCATTCGAATTGATAACATTTTAAACACGCAGTATGAGTTGGTGCAGTACAGACCGCTTCCCGGAAGGAATTATCAACTCAATTTAAACATTCAACTATTTTAATTTCAATATGAAAAACAATTTTTATTTTTTGCTGCTATTGCTAGGTCTTGGCAGTTTATCGTGTAAAGACAAAGGCAAAGACGACCTTATTCCTGTTGGTAAATACGACAGAGGTATTTTTGTGCTGAACGAAGGACCTTTTGGTTCAGGGTCTGGAACCTTAGATTTTTACAATTCGGTTAGCAAAACCATGTTTCCAAGTGTTTTCGAAGACGTAAACAAACGTCCCTTGGGAAATATTGCGCAATCCTTCACCGTACACAACAACAAGGGGTATTTGGTAGTAAACAACGCCAATAAGATTGAAGTGGTAGATATGGCCGATTTAAAGTCGACAGGTGTAATTAATGGACTTGAACTGCCTAGATACATTTTGGGGATAGACGATAACACAGCATTTGTAACCGAATGGGGCGCTGATGGTTTAAGTGGAAAACTGAAAGTGGTTAACTTAAACACCTTAACGGTAACTAAAACCATTCCGATGGGTAAAGGTCCTGAGAAAATGCTGCGAGTTGGAGATCGTGTATTTGTTGGGCATTCTGGTGGTTTTGATACAGATAGCTCGTTGTACATTGTAAATGTTTCAACTCAAACGGTAGAGAAAGTAGTTAAACCGGGCGATAATCCATCGAGCATGGCTTTGCATAAAGATGGAAATGTTTGGGTACTTTGTAGTGGATACACAGATTTTATTGGTAGCAACAGCCGGCCAGGAATTTTGGTAAAGTATAGTTCAAATGGCACCTACTTAACAGAATACGAAATGGACGATCCTTTCTGGAGACCAAACGATTTGTGTTTTGCTAAAGATGGCGAGACTGCATTTTTCAACACCAATGGCTACGGTGGAAAAATTGCTGAAACCAAATTTGATATTTTTGGCTACGATTTATATCCGGAAAACAATGTTTTGACTATTAATTACAATAAAGCAAACGACGAATTGGTTTATTGTACAGGCAATTTCAGCAGTAATGGAAAAATGTACATTCGTAAAAAAAGTACAAGTTGGCATGCCCTCGTAGACTCATCGGAAGTTGGCATTGTACCTACAGACATACTTTTTAGATAATCCTCTTATATTTGCACTTAAATTTTCAAAAATGAATAAACTTACAGTTGTTGCCATAATAATAGTTTTGGCCGCATTTTCGAGATTAATACCACACTTACCAAATTTTACCGCAGTAACAGCCATTGCTTTATTTGCAGGTGCGCAATTTGGAAAAAGATTGGAAGCATTTTTAATCCCAATAGCAGCACTTTTATTGAGCGATTTTTTTCTTGGCGCATTTTATGAAGGATTTTATTGGGTTTATATCTCTTTTGTTTTGGTAGTACTTTTGGGAACAACTATAAAACAAAACAGCATTTCGAGTACATACTTAACCACAATAGGCGCTTCTATTTTATTTTTCTTAGTTAGCAATTTTGGTGTTTGGATGGGTTCGAGATTTTATACTCAAGACTTTACAGGATTGGTTGCCTGCTACACAGCTGCAATTCCATTCTTTAGAAATGCGATTTTAGGCGATTTAGTCTATGTTACAATTATCTTCGGAGCATTCGAAATTATAAAAAGACAAGTGCCAAAATTGGCGTAATCTGATCTTTCAATAAAAAGGGGCATTGTGTTTTCAGTGCCCTTTTTTTGTGAATGATGCTTTTGAAATCCTAGCTTTATCTATTAAAATTCTTATTAAGGAATAACGTGTATGTGGAATTTGGCAACATTTACTTAGAGAGGATAAAGACTTGAATTTAAACAAGAGAATTTAGGCTAAATTTTCTTGAAGTTTTTTCTTTACTGATAAGAAACAGCAAGATAGTAGCAAACAACTTTTATAACTTTGTTGCTTTCTAAATTACCGATGAGCAAACCTAATTCCCTTCGTATAACAAAACAAAAAGGAAAAGTACTAACTGCAGAGCAACTAGCCTTCAATAAAATAAATGACAAAATAAACAAACAAGCCCTAAGGTTTGAAAAGGATAAAGAGAGATTTGATTCTTTGCTTCATTATTACAATGAAAATATTGAACCCACATTACGAGAAATATCAAGAGAAAAAATGAACATGGCTGTTTTTATCCATGAATCAACCAATAAGTTCAAGTATACTAAAAAGCAAAAAGAAAAAATAGGCGAAACCATTGTTTACCTAATGGAAGAAGGATTTGCATTACATGAGCCAACTGATATAGAAAAGAGCATTTACGATTTTTGGTCTCCTCAAACTTACGATGAGATTGAAGCTGAGGAGATTGAAAGCCAAAAAGATTATTTAAAAGATATGATGGAAATGTTTGGCTTTGGGGATATTGATTTTGATAATTTCGATCCAAATAACCCAGAAAAAATAGCCAAGATGGCCGATCAATTTAAAGAGGCACAAGAAAAGAAATTCAAAGCACAAGAAAATACTGGGTTTAAGAAAACTAAGCGTCAGAAGCAGCAGGAAGAAGAAGAAAAAGCGATGCAAACGATGCAAAAGAAGAGCTTAAGAGAGATTTATATCGGCCTTGCCAAAGTATTTCATCCTGATTCCTCCGATACAACAGTTGACATTTCTCAAAAAGAAGAAATTATGAAACAGTTAAATAATGCTTACTCAGCTGGAGATTTACCTACACTTTTAAAGATAGAAACGGAATGGATTGCGAAACAGGAAAATAATATCGATTTACTAAGTTCAGATAAGCTAAAAGTTTACATCAATTTACTGAAAAAACGGTTGGCAGACATGGAGAATGAATATTACTTAATGAGAAATAACCCCATGTACAGTCCTGTTGAGCACCTCTTTAATCAAACAAAGACAATTTCATTTAGGGCATTAGCATTACAAAAAAAGGATTTAGAAGTTAATCTAAAGCAGATTAGATTGGATAGTTTAAAAATAAATAACAATGCCGACAAGAAAATGATCCTAGAATTCGCAGAAATGATTTTTATGGTTGCAAACGCCTATGAAAGTAATTTTGACGATGATGACGACTTGCTTGATTTTCTGTTTACTAGACCCTGACACAAAACCGTCTAAACTAAGTGAACTGCTTTATAAAGGTATCTTACGTAATTGATTCACACTTCTTCCAATCATCAAAAGCAGGTCATTTGCAAACTGATTGTCGTTTTCTAAATTAGCTCTTTCCAAATATTCTCGAGCTTTATCAATTGATTTCTCCACAATTTGACCTTCCAAATAAATAATTCCCAACAATAAGTTTGCATGCTCAACATCAATTTCACTATAGTCATAAATTGATGAATCTTCTGCGATTCTTTCGAGTATTTCAAACGCCAATAACCTATTATTTTCTGTACCAATGCCATAATAATAGCAGTAGGCAAGCTCAAGAGAATCCGATTTGTTTAGATCTTGTGCAACTTGATAAAGCTCAAAAGATTTAGTAAGATCTCCAATATCTCTGTACACTGTTGCTAAATTATTAGCAGCCATACCACTACCCATTTCAATTCCCTTATTGTAAAGTTGAATGGCAAAATCTAAGTTTATTTTGCAAAATTTCCCCTCACTGTAATAATCGGCCATTCTAATCATTGCATTTAGATCTCCATTTTTATAGGCCTGCTCGTAAATCTTGAATGCTTTTTTCGGATTTTCTTTTACGATTACTTTTCCATCTACTATAAGTCCAAACTCTAAATGGCATGCAATATCAAAGAGGGTATCGTTATCGGCAGAATCTATGTTCTTTAGCAGGTTTGCCCATTGCTTTTTTGTTTGTATAGTGTTCACCGAATTCCAGTTGGACGTTAGTTTTAAACGCTACGTATAAATTGGCACGCTGATAACACGGATGCAAGCAACACAGATTTACACGGATTTTCATTTCGTTCAAAAATAGATTTTAAATTTCTATTAGACCTGAATGCAACTAAAAAAATAAACTAAGTCAGAGAAAACCAAGCTCATTGTATTCATAAACGCAATCAAAAATGATTAATCCGTGAAAATCCGTCGAATCCGTGCGCAATAAAAAATCCCTCAATCACTTAACGAAATTGAGGGATTTTTTTTGGAATCTCAGCTCTACGAAATCAACCTAAATAATCTATTCCATCTAATTTTAGAGAAGAATGAGCCATTCGCATCCCAGCTCATCCACAAGAAAACAGCTTTGCCAACAATGTGATCCTCAGGCACAAATCCCCAGAATCTAGAATCGGCAGAATTGTGTCTGTTATCTCCCATCATAAAATAATAATTCATCTTGAAGGTGTACTGCGTTGCAGGTGCACCATTTAACATCACCTGATTTCCATCCATGGTAATGGTGTTACCTTCGTAAACCTCTATAGCTCTGCGATATTTAGATAAATTTCCAGGGGTAAGTTCTATGGTCATTCCTTCGGATGGAACAACCAATGGCCCGTAATTGTCTCTATTCCAAGGAAATTCCGGATTACTTGGAAATACTTCTCTGCCCATTTCACCTGCAGCATCAGAAACAGGAACTACCTCAGTAACATTTCCAAAATCCTTAATTTTAGAAACATTCTCGTTGGTAAGCAACATAAATAAATCTTTTTGTGAGACCCTTCCCGTTTCAGTTATATCCAGCTTTCGCATAATTTTTTGGTTAAACTCCAAACCATCTGTCGTTTTTACAATATAGCTAAACTGCATGTTTTCTGGGTAATCACTCAACTTACCATTGATGTAAGCTTGTCTATCAACAATAGTCAATGTATCTCCTGGAATGGCGATGCATCGCTTAATGTAATTTTCCTTTTTATCTACAGGTCTTTCTTCCATTGGATAATTAAAAACCACCACATCGTTGTTTTTAATTTTTTGGAAACCAGGCAATCTTTTGTAAGGTAATTTCACACTTTCTACATAAGATTTCCCTCCGAAAATGGGCATGGTATTATGTGCAAAAGGGAAAGAAATGGGCGTCATCGGAATTCGAGGTCCGTAATGATATTTACTTACAAAAAGGAAATCGCCCACCAAAAGTGATTTTTCCATACTGGAAGTTGGAATGGTGTAAGCCTCTAAAATAAAAGTTCTTACAATTGTGGCCACTACCACTGCAAAAATTAAGGCGTCGGTCCACTCTCTTGCTTTAGATTTTTTCTTTTTGGGCTCCTGATTATCAACAGGTTTCTTTTTCCAAAATTTAAGATTCATTTATTTGTTTGGTTTAATGAGCTAGTAAATGTTTCATGTTGAAAATTCCTTTTTTGCCATGAAGGAATTTGGCAGCTGATAGAGCGCCTGCCGCAAAGCCGATTCGATTGTGTGCAGTGTGTTTCAATTCAATTTCGTCTATTAGAGATTCGAACTTAACGCTGTGTGTACCAGGTATATTGTCTATTCGCTCGCATGTTATGGGAAGCTGCTTTACATCTTTGATTTCACCCTCAATCCACTGGTTATACCCTTGGTGATTTTCAATTATTTGCTCTGCCGTTGTAATGGCAGTTCCACTTGGGTGATCTAGTTTCGCTGTGTGGTGGATTTCATGAATAGACACCTTATAATCAGCTTGTTGATTAAATGAACTTGCAGCTTTTGCCACCAGTTGAAAGAAGATATTCACCCCAATACTGAAATTAGTTGCCGTAAAAAGTGCACCATTTTTTTCCTCACATTTGGTTTTGATTTCAGGCAAATCGTTGTACCAACCGGTAGTTCCAACCACGATGGGTTTCCCAGCTTCAAAACAAAAAAGTATGTTTTCTTTTGCTGATTCTGGTTTGGTAAAATCGATCACCACATCCACATTTTTTAAATCATGGGAGGTTAAAGTAGCTCTATTGTGTTCATCAACAATTAAAACGACTTCGCAATGGTTATCTTTTGCAATTGAATGGATGGTTTTACCCATTTTCCCAAAGCCGAAAAGGGCAATTTTTAAAGTTTCCAAGTTAGACTAAAAAGATTAATTTGAGGTT
>DAIRTB010000032.1:0-11364 GCA_036804105.1 Bacteroidota bacterium
GAAGGCAGACCGTTTATGGTGGATGAAAAATTCGCTTTCCTTAGTCAGGTAAAAAAACAGTTTGGTAAAGGCAATTACGGTGTTGTTGTGCAGGCGTATTTTCTTGTTTTATCTATTGTGGATAACAATGCCCTTTTCGAAAAATACAAAAAGGAGATTGCTAACCTTACCAAGACTTTCGAGATTGCCTTAAGTTTTAATATAGACAACAATGCAGCGAGACTATATCTTTTGAAAGCAATCCTTACCTACAAGGAAGACAAAGTTAAAGCTACCCAAGGTTTTATACAGGCTTTAGAGCTAGCCAAGCAACGTAATTTACATATTACTGCCTCCATGGCTGCAAAGTATTTGGCAAATATTTTCAAAGAAACCGGATTGCTACAAGTTTATAACCAGTATTTGCAGCAATCTTATGAAAATCTTTTACGCTTTGGAGCAAATCGTGCCGCAAGTTTATTACAAGCCGAAAATCCGCATTTACAAGTAAATACAGACCTCACCTCTGCTAATGCTGCCGGACAGTCTATCGATTTAATCAGTTTTACTAAGGCATCTAACAGCATTTCTGGCGAGATTAAGCTCGACCAAATGCTAAAGAATATGCTGCAAGTTTTAATTGAAAACGCAGGTGCGCAGCGAGCATTTTTCTTTACAGATCGCAACAACGATATCTTTTTGCTGGCGTCGAGAGAAGAGGTTGAGCACATTTATAATCCACCAATACAAGCAAACGATGTAGATTATGCCTTAACTTTATTGCGCTATTCTTTTAGAACGGGCGATGTTATTCTACTTGCCAATGCCGCAGAAGATAAGCAATATGGCAGCGATCCATACATTAGAAAATATGGGGTAAAATCGGTTTGCTGCCTACCGATTGTAAAAAACAAAACCGTAATTGGTGTAATTTATTTAGAAAACAACCTGCTTGCTGGGGCTTTCTTAAAAGATCGATTAAGTGTTTTGAAGTTGCTTTCCAGTCAGATTGCCATTAGTTTCGAAAACGCTACGCTTTACAACGAAATGGAGCAAAAAGTTGCCGAAAGAACCCAAGAATTGAAGGCTGAAAAAGAGAAATCGGATACCCTTTTACTCAATATTATTCCTGCCGATATTGCGGAGGAATTGAAAATAAACGGCACATCGGAAGCCAGATTATACGAGCAAGTTACGGTATTGTTTACCGATTTTGTGGGCTTTACCACCATCTCCGAGCAACTTAGTCCGAAGGAGTTAGTAGCAGAAATACACCGTTATTTCACCGCATTCGATGCCATTATGGACAAGCACGGCTTAGAGAAAATCAAAACCATTGGCGATGCTTACCTGGCAGTTTGCGGCCTACCAATTCCAGTGGAAGACCATGCAAAAAGAGTGGTTTTAGCTGCTCAAGACATCTGCGAATTTGTGAAACAAGACGTCGGCAAATTTCAGGTTAGGGTAGGCATAAACTCGGGCCCCGTAGTGGCAGGTATTGTGGGCGTAAAAAAATATGCCAACGATATCTGGGGCGATACCGTAAACACCGCCGCAAGAATGGAACAGAATTCTACCGCTGGAAAAATCAACATATCGGGAAGCACTTACGCCCTCATCCAAAACGAATTTGCCTGCACGCACCGGGGTAAAATTGGCGCCAAGAATAAGGGTGAGGTGGATATGTATTTTGTTGATTAGTTATAAACACAGGGCATGCCCTGTCTACCTTCTCCAATGTTATTTATCAAGAAGAAGGTGTCTCGTGCTACGTATTTACAATAATACCCACTCTTTTAATTAGGTTTTATAACTTGCGGTTACTTTAAGAGAAAACCTTCTTGTAAACAATTATAATGATGCTGAAAAAAATCCTGCAAACCAACCAGTCTAAAACTACAATACTCATTAGGTTAATGGTGGGTGCTGTTTTTCTTTCGGAAGGAATTCAAAAGTTTTTATTTCCCGCAATTAGAGGCGCAGGCCGATTTGAAAAAATAGGTCTTCCAGAGCCTGCCTTTTTAGGAGGTTTTGTTGCAACCTTTGAAATATTATGTGGATTGCTTATTCTATTTGGTTTGTTTACTAGATTGGCAGGCATTCCCCTCATCATTATTATGCTAGTTGCCATCGCAACAACAAAGGCGGAGGTTCTGGCAGAAAAAGGTTTTTGGGAAATGTTGCACGGCAGTAGAACCGATTGGGCCATGTTACTTGGGAGCTTCTTTCTGCTGATTGAAGGCGGTGGAAGATGGTCGGCAGATAAAAACATTCTCAAGAATGGAGCATAAGGCCGATTTATTAGACATTGCCAAACTATTTTTAAAATTGGGAATCATAGGCTTTGGCGGTCCGGCAGCGCATATTGCCATGATGCAACAGGAAGTGGTAGTTAAAAGAAAATGGTTAAGCGATCAACATTTTATAGATTTAATTGGTGCCACCAATTTAATTCCTGGTCCAAATAGCACTGAAATTGCCATTCACATTGGGCACGAAAAGGGGGGATGGAAGGGTTTACTTGTGGCAGGACTTTGCTTTATTCTTCCTGCTGTTTTTATTACCGGAATTTTCGCTTTTCTATACAAAACCTATGGACAACTACCTGAAGTACAACCTTTTATTTACGGAATAAAACCCGCTATAATTGCCATAATATTAGGAGCTGTTTTCCCTTTAGCTCAGAAATCGCTAAAATCTAAGGAGCTTATTCTAATAGGAGTGATTGTTTTAATTTGCGCTCTTCTGAGCATAAACGAAATTTACTTAATGTTTGGAGCAGGTCTGCTGGCCTTGTTTCTGGCTTTTATCCGAAATAAGCAAAATAATCTAGGCAGTTTTATACCCATTTCTCTTTTGCAAATCACCCAATTATCTGTGGTAGCAGTTGGCAATAGCAAGTTGTTTTTAATATTTCTTAAAATTGGAGCAATACTATATGGAAGTGGATACGTGCTTTTCGCATTTTTAGATACCGAATTGGTTTCTACGGGAATTTTAAGTAGAGCCCAATTGATAGATGCAATTGCAGTTGGCCAATTCACCCCTGGCCCAGTGTTTTCATCTGTTACTTTTATTGGCTACCAAATAAATGGGATAAGTGGAGCAGCAGTTTCAACCTTGGCTATATTTTTACCCTCTTTTGTTTTTGTGGCAGTTCTTAATCCATTGGTTAAGAAAATGCGTAATTCGAAACTGTTTTCTACCTTTCTTGATGCCGTAAATGTTGCATCGGTAGCCATAATTGTAGCAGTATGTGTAGAAATGGGCAGAGATACCCTAAGCGATTGGCGAACTGTATTAATCGCACTTCTAAGTATCCTAATTGCTTTCGGTTATAAGAAAATCAACAGCGCTTTTGTTGTTCTCGGCGGTTCTTTAATGGGTTACCTTTTATCGATTTTGTGATGTGGTGTTTTAGAGATGTGCCTCATAATCCTCAATCCATCAGCCTTTTAATTCCTAAATCGCAATTGTTTAAAACGCTCCAGTTCTCTTAAACTCTAAATACTTATTCAACGCTTTAATGCTCAGGTCTTTTGGTGCGGTGTAGACAGTTTTGATGCCATTTTGCTCCAACTTGTGAATAATTTGCCTCTTCTCGTCTAACATTTGTTGGATGAAGATGTGCTGGTAAACGCCAATAAGGTTGGGCGATTTAGTCTCTACCACTTTTTCCAGCTCCGTGTTTTTGAAAACAATCATTACCAACAAATGTCTGGCGACAAGCATTTTTAAATAGGGGAGAGCGTTTTCTACCGCCTGTAGGGTTTCGAAGTTGCTGTAGAAAAAGAGGAGAGATCGTTTGTTGAGTCGTTGCTGAACATTAGAAACCATACGTTGGTAATCGGTTTCCATAAAACTGGTTTCCAAACGGTACAACATTTCGTTGGCTTTTGTTATGTGCCCTTTCTGTTTGGATGGAGGCAAAAAAGTAAGATTTCGTTTTTCTGCAACCAATAAACCTATTCTATCTGATTTTTTAATACAAACCGTAGAAATAGCCAAACTTGCATTAATGGCATAATCTAGCAGGCTCATTTTATCGAAAGGCATTTTCATGGTTCTGCCAGAATCTATGAGGTTGTACACATCCTGACTTTTTTCTTCATTGTACACATTTACCATTAACACGCCTTTTCTTGCGGTTGCTTTCCAGTTTACGGTTCTAATATCATCGTTAAAGGCGTACTCTTTTATCCACTCATATTCAGTATTTGCTCCTACCTTTTGAATTCGCTTTTCTCCAGGATTAAGCAATTGATTGGTAGCTGCACGCAATTCATACTCTGGCAATCTCAGAAAAGATGGGAAAACCATAACTTCCTTGGGTTTTTCACAAATTATTCTTCGTCCGAAAAAGCCGAAATAACCATTTACAAAAACCATGAGATTACCAAATTCATAATTCCCTCTTAAAAATGGGACTAAATTGTATTGCAATTCTTTCTTTTCGAATGGATTGAGGGTTAACTTCAACAAAAAGTCTCTTGCCTGAAATTGAATAGGAACTTCGTCTATAATGCTTAAACTAATTGGGTTGTTAACTTTAGATTGAATTTCAAGTACAACAGAATTTTCATCACCATTAGAAAAGCGAGCGGGCAAAATTCTTTCAGCCTCAATAATTTCTTTTGGGCGAAAAAGGAAAATTAAATCGTAAACACACATTGCAGCCCAGAGTAGGAGCAGAATTCTTAAAAAAATCACCAATCCACCCCAAACACTACCCAGAAGAAATAGCAGCACAAAAAATCCCCCAACATAAAAAAATAAGTTATGGAAATAAAGTGCACCTATAAACCGCTTGATATTTTGCATTAACGTGGCACTTCTACGGTTGAAAGAATTTCTTTAATAATCTGGGCTGTAGTAACTTGATCTATCTCACGTTCAACTGTTAGTTGAATTCTATGTGCCAACACGGGAACAGCTAAAGCTCTAATATCGTCTGGGGTAACAAAGTCTCTATTTTCGAAAATTGCCATAACTCTAGAGGCTTGCAAAAGTGCTATAGAAGCACGAGTTGAAGCTCCTAAATAAATAGAAGGATTGTTCCTTGTAGCCATTACAATCTTGGTGATGTAGGATAACAATTGTGGATCAACAAAAACTTTTTCAACTAAACTTCTAACTGTTAAAACCGTGTCTAGATTTATAACTGGCTGAACCTGAGAAATATCTGTAAGATTTGGATTATTAAGTTTCTGAGTTAGAATTTCCAATTCCTCTTCATGACTAGGAAAATCTACCGAAATCTTGAACATAAATCTATCCAATTGTGCTTCTGGTAAACGGTAAGTTCCTTCTTGTTCAATAGGATTTTGTGTTGCAATTACCATAAAAAGATCGCCTAAATAATAGGTTTCTCCATCGAAAGTAACCTGACGTTCTTCCATAACCTCGAAAAGTGCTGCTTGGGTTTTTGCAGGCGCTCTATTTATTTCATCAATAAGCACCATATTGGCAAAGATTGGTCCTTTTCTGTAAGAAAATTCCGTTGTTTTCGGATTGAAAATTGAGGTGCCCAAAACATCTGAGGGCATTAAATCTGGCGTAAACTGAATTCTTGAAAAGCTCGTATCCACCAATTTAGCTAACAATTTAGCGGTCAAGGTTTTGGCAACGCCTGGAATTCCCTCTATTAAAACATGGCCATTACTAAAGAGTGCAACACTAAGTAGCCGAATCATCTCAGATTGGCCTACAATGGTTTTGGCAAGTACATCTTGTATAAGCTTTAGTTGGGGCTGAACCGTTTCAAGATTGAGCCTATGTGTATTTTCTGGATTAGGATGCATGGTGTTTAAATTTATGGTAAGCCATATACAACTGATATAATTGTTGACCGCTTATTTGAGTTTGTGAATTAATGAAATTTATTTCTTTGATAAGTTTTTTTACCTGATTCTCAGTTTTGCCAGTACGTTGCATAAGAGCTGAAATTTCATCATCATTAAAAGAAACATCTCGAAGATTGTAATGATGAAAAAGGTGATTGCTGATTTGGCGAATAAGCATACTTCCCGCTTTTTTAAATTGCTTTTGCTGATAAAAAAGAATTCCCAGCATATTGGAAAATTCTAAGCTAGCATTGCTGGGTGGAATGTAAACAGGAATGGGTCTTTCTAATCGCTTTGATTTGAAAAGTAAATAAAGCAAGCTTAAAACTGAAAGCAAGAAAAACGCAGTTTTGTATCCTGCATTATTGAAAATGAGCATTGCAGCGGCATTAAAGGGTAATCTTCCAAGCTCGTAATATGTTACAAAACGGGAATTTTCTACTGGAGATTGATTAAGAATGAACTCAGCTATTTCATAATTCTGGCCATCTAATAAAAATAAATTGGTAAAAACTAGTGGCGTGAGGCCAAGAATTAGCTTTCCTTTACCAACAGTTTTTTCGATTACAATCGGGTTATTCTCTTCGTCGGTTGCTAAAATATGGTAGTCAGTTTTAAGAGAATCGAAGTAGTAGAAACCACCTGGATTGTAGATTTGATATGATTTGTTGTTAATTTTAAATGTTTCTTTATGCGTTTTTTCTTCCACAATGAAATTTTGCCAATAAGCATTTGCATTTTCTTTGTTTACTTCGAAATTCCATGCCTCCTCAATTGTGGAAGAGAAATATTGCGTAAAAATGGTAACGGTTTGTCCAGCCGCACAAAATTGATTTATGGCTTCTAAATCCTCTTCGCTTAAATCTAGATTTCTGCAAACTATAATTACGTTTCCATCAAAGTTGTTTTTTAGGAGTTGATATGCTCCAATTCTAGCTTCATAAAACTGCTTTTTAGGAAAAATTATTTTAGCTTGTTTAGCCAAAACATAGGTACCATACGGATTTTTATCGCCTAAAGAAAAAGTAGTTACCCAGCTTAAAGGTTCTTTCTGAAAAAATAGTAAAAGCGATAATGCAATAAGCAGCGAAAATGAAAATCCAAAATCTTTTATAGCTTTTTTCATCTTAAATTCTTGCATTGTTTAAGATGGTTAAGCAATTTTGGTTGGCCGATTTATAATCTTCAACATCTAATATGTAACCCCCGTAAAGCACCTTTTCTATGATTTTACTAACAGGTGCAAACTCCTCGTAAAAAGGAGTTTTAGAAATTTCCTTTACATAATCGCTATTGGTTTTGCCTGGTTTAAGCCGAATTAAACTCAGTTTTTCTAAATGAAAAAGTGTTTTTATAAATTGATAGCGAAGTGCGAGGTTGTAATCATTTTCTTTTAGGGCAGATGCTATTGCGTTATCAAAATCGAAATCGGCATCCACCTCTTTTAAATCTTCAAAAAGTCTATTTCTGCCAGCATTACCTAATTCTAGGGCAGAATTATTCTTGCCTGTAGCCAATTTTATAATTACCCAAATCATTACAATAAAGGCAATGAGGTAGATAATCCATTCAGTTACTCGGCTATTAAATGCTTTAGCGAAATACTTGCTCATAAGTTGGTTAAACCATGTCCAAAAACCATTAGATTGGTTTAGCCGAAAGTTTTTTCTTTCAATGTAATTAAAGTCTTCGTCTTCGGTTAATTCCTGCTGAATTTCTAATGAAAACTTCCGTTCAATCTTTAAGCTGTCTTGTGCAAAAGAAACATTTGGAAGTAATAATAACAACCCAATTAATCTAATGCACAAGACAATCTTACTTTTATTCATCTACTTTGTTTATCTGATTTATGGTATCGAAAAGACCAACATTTTCTTTTTCTTCAACCAAACTGAAATATTGGAAAGATAGGCAAATCATGGCAATTGGAGTTGTGATAATTGTGCCCAAACTGGAGATTAGAGTTACCAAAAGCAAAAAATAATCGCCACCAGAAACCATATCCATTGCATTTTCTGGGTCTGTAATTGCAGAGATTCCTCTTATACCGCCATAAATAATTGCTGGCAATGAAAAAACTACGGTAATAGCAATAATTAGAAGTATCAACACGAAAAGAAATCCAAGAACTTGCCAGAATTTACCTTTTATCAATTGAAAAGCACGGCTAAAAACATTATCATACTTCCCTTTTTCCATCACAAAAATTGGGTAAATCAAACTAAACACAACTAGTAAATATACCCCCGGAACGAAAATCAAAATCATTCCTAAAGCTACCACAACACCAATAGCAATTGAAATCAAAATTAAAATAGGCACTCTGTTTAAAGATTCTTGAAATAGAAGAGAGGTACTTACCAAAGAATTTTGATTCTCTGCTTTTTGTTTAACAAAATTCAAAACCAATAAACTCATCAAGGTACTTGCAACCAAGCTAATAAGAATGGAAAGAAAATAAAGCGGATTAAAAATATTTCCTATTGCAGCAAATGGGTTATCAGGGTCGGCTGTTAAACTATCACCTATACTTTGTTGATAAAAGTAACCAACAATACTACTAAGAATAATAAGCGGCAAAATGAATTTCAACAGGATTGGAAACAATTCTTTGAAATAAACCTTGAAGAAGTTAATACCTGCACTAATGTTGGCGCCAATGTCTCGTTGGGCTCTAAACTGAATGTTGTTCATGGTTAATAGTTTTTTGTTTGTTATGAAGTTTAAAAGGATAATAGACGAAGTAAAACAAAACCATAAGTAGGCTAGCAATAATAATGAGTAAGCGTACGGCATCTGGCCATTCGGTTTTCCGGGTGATAAAACTTTCTAAAAAGCCAGCAATAATAAAAAAGGGAACTAACCCAACTACGCCTTTCACGGCTGTTTTTGCACCCGCTTTTAAACCATAAAGTCTTGGCAAAGTACCAGGAAACATAAAACTGTTTCCTATTTTTAAACCGCACGCTCCTGCAATAATAATGGCAGAAATTTCTATGGTTCCATGAATCCAAATGGTAAGAATGGAAAATTGACCTAAATTGTATTGGAAGAAAAAATATTGGAAAGTACCAAGCATAACACCATTTATTACCAAAATGTAAATGCTACCGAAACAGAAAATAATGCCAAAGGCAAATGTGTTAAAAGCAACTTTAATGTTATTTAGAGTTATGCTAAAAAACATATCTAATTGCGAGGATTTCTTGTAAATGGCCAAGGGATCTCCAGACTCAATATTTTGTATGGTGGTGTTTACATAATAATCGCCAAGGATATATCTCGGAAACTCTTCGTTTTCTATGGTTTTGAAAACTCCAATAAGTGCGGCACAAACAAAAACTAGAAAGGAAATCAGCAATTCTTTTCTTATCTGAAAATAGATAGTTGGCAATTCCATCTTCCAAAAATTTATAAATCTTTGAAGGGGTTCTTTTTTATTTGCGTAAACAAGCTGATGGCATTTTAAAGAAAGGCTGTTTAAAAAAACATGCGCATCCGAATTTGGAAAATAAGTTTGGGCATAGGCTAAATCGTTTGTTAACCTTACGTAAAGTTTCGAAATAATCTCTATTTCTGCTTGTCTAAAATTTCCAGCATCTAATTTTTGAGACAATTTTTGCCATTCAGGCATATTTTTCTTAATAAATGCTGCTTCTCTCATAGATTTGAAAGTAAATAAAAGAAAGTTTTTTTAAGATGCAAAATATAGATCTCATCACCTCTCAAAATGTGAGTATAAAAATGACACCAGCCGGAGTAGGAGACCGCATGTTGGCCTTTTTTTTAGACACTTTGGTGATATTTGCTTACATGGTTTCAATAGGATTGCTCTTTATTATACCTACAGAGGCTTTTAATATTAATTTTCCAGAGTGGATTTTTATAATTCTCTTTCTGCCCGCTATGTTTTATTTTCTTTTGGTTGATATTTTTCGCAATGGTAAATCATTTGGAATGTCGGCCTTAAATATGCAGGTAATGCGGGAAGATGGAATGCAACCAAATTTGGCAAATTACATTATCCGATTTTTGTTGTTACCCATTGACACTTTCTTTTTTGGCTCCATTGGCATTTTAACCATGGTTTTCACCTCTAAAACGCAAAGACTTGGAGATTTAGCTGCTGGTACCATTGTGGTGAAAAATGAAAATATGCGCAAAACCATAGAGCGTATTAAAATAGCTCAAGTTTCAGTTCCAGAAGATTATGAGCCTACTTATCCAATAGCAGCAAATCTTACCACGCACGAAGCAAAATTGATTAGAGAATCTTTACGCCTGTATAAGAGGGAATTAGATGCTGGCGTGGCATTAAAACTCTACGAAGCCCTAAAAGAAAAATACAATCTCGATACCCAACAAATGCCCATGGCTTGCTTAGAAACCCTGCTTAAAGATCAAATGTATTATGCAAACAGGTAAATTAACGGTTATACCTTAACCAAAGTCCAGTAATGCTATCGCTCAAGGTTTTTTGGTATAATGGCTGATGATTATTTCTGCTATATAAACCGAGCTGCTTAGATTCTGCAAGCGCAATTACATCGTTCAACTCGTTGTATTCAATCGAAACGAAATCACCAGAAAAAGATGCAACGGGCAACAAAGTGTTGGTATTTCTTGAATAAGTGTAAATGCCGTGGTTGGTTGCCAAGTAAAACAGGTTCTGATTTATTCGAGCCACATCGTTTATAAAAACATTTACTGGCAGTAAGCGTGCCTCGAAATAGGAGAGTTGCAAAGAGTCGAGCAAGCTTACGGCTCCTCGATCTGAATTATTAGAAAAAAGTATTAAGCCGTCGTTATGATTTTCTAGCCGTACAGGTTGCGTTAGAAAAATTCTTTCACCCAGAATTCTTTGAAAATTCCGATCTAAAACCTGCATCCTGAATTGTTTTGGTGGAGAAATGGTCTCAGAAAAAACATACAATTTCTGGTTGAAAACCTGCATCCAAGTAGGGATATAATCAGCTGGTATTGGATTATAACTGTAAAAAGAATTGTTGTCGATATTAAAGCCCAAAACCCTCGTTTCTCTGCTTGTAAAATAAACCTCGGAATTACTGGCTGATAAAGCCGTAAGAAATTCAAATCCTGTTGGATTTGGAATACTGTAAACAAGCGAGTTTAGCTGAGATTTAAGGTTATAAGATCTGTATTGACTTTGCTTTCCAAGAATATAGTTAAATCGTTGATTTTTAGACCAAAAAACGCCATCGGTTAAAGTTCCACCTATATTATATGTTTGTCCATCTTGCAGGGTTGGAGAAAACATATTTAAAGTACTATTTGCAGATCCAGTTTTTGTAGTAACCAAATACCCAATCAAAATTCTAGGCACTGGCGTTAGTTGCACCTTTAAGAAATCGGTTTCAGATTGATTGTCTGCATTCCAAACAGTCAGTCGGATTGTATGTGGACCGCCTGCACTGCTGGTATCGTTCATCACCAAATCTAACTCAGTTTCTATTGCTGGATTGTCGGTTAAAATCTCGGTTGGTTCGGAAACTAGAATACCCGCATCATCTAAAAGAGAAAC
>DAIRTB010000033.1:0-11182 GCA_036804105.1 Bacteroidota bacterium
GATCGGTAATAACTATCGAAATCATAACTATCATATTTCAGATCTACCAACACCTTGTTTGCATAATCGATCATTCCCCATTTATTATCCTTTTGAACCAAAAGATTATCGTAATAAGGGATTAATTCATTGTACTCTAAAGGAATTATCTGTTTGCCAAGAGAATCTATCAAACCAAATTTCAGATTACTGTTTTGCTTACTAGTTAAGTCACCATATTGGTTTGCCAATTGTTCAGGATAACCTGTTGAAACCTTATAATGACCTGAGAAATTGAACATCCTTTGTGGACTTTGATACCAAACACCCTCTCTATGCGCTTGATTGATGTGGTACGGTGATGAAAAAAATCGTATTCCAGTGCTCTTTTTTTGTATAGGAACATTCTGAAAGTGTTTTATTAATGTTGATAAGGATTGTTTTGTGTTAAAAGCCTTTACAATAGCGCCAGTGGTATCTCTAAAAAAATATTCGTTCCCGATTGGCATAGGGTTGAACATAGAATGCGGCATTGCCCTTGGCTGACTTTGTTCTAAAAAAAATATTTTCCTATCCCAGTAACCAATATAATCAACCTCAATCATTTGTTTACCATTATAAAACGGATAAAAAATGGTGTCAATACTTAGGGGCATCCTTGGCCACGGTTAAGTCACTCATTTTTTTATCAGGTTGAGCAACAGCATTTTCTATAAAAAAAGGGAGTAAAGTATTGAAATTAGAAAAGCTTGTTTCATGGTTGGTAAGGTTTAATTTCAGCACAATTTAGCGCTTTACTTTTTGCTTTGAGGCGATTTAGGCGTAAATGAATGTGCGATTGAAAAGTTTCTAACAAGAAGCACTTGGTCTAATCCAAGTTCTGAACACGATTTTAAAGGTTTTTGAAGATGCACAGGATTTTAAATCATCCTGTAAATCTTTTAATCTAGTAAATCCTGATTCAGACAACTAGCGCACGTTCTGAACACGATTTTAAAGGATTTTGAAGATGCACAGGATTCTAAATCCATCCTGTAAATCTTTCAATCTAGTAAATCCTGATTCAGACAACAATGGCACGTTTTGAACACGATTAAATGGATTTTGAAGATGGGCAGGATTTTAAATCCATCCCTTTGCGAAAAACCTCTGCGCTCTTTGTGTGAACCCTATCTTCCTTATTAAAACACAAAAAAAAGCCGCCTTATTCAGGCAGCCTCACGCAATATAACAATTAAACAATGTCTATTTCTGATACCTCAACATATCTTGTAAACCACCTGCATTGTAAACTTCTACGATACCTTGAGCTTTAAGAAAACTAGCTGCTTGGCTACTTCTTGCACCACTGCGGCAATAGGTTATAACTGGTTTGTTCATCGCCATAATCTCCTCCCAATGGTCTGGAAGGTTGTGTAATGGAATGTTTAGCGCATTTGCAGCATGGCCTTCTTCAAATTCTTCTTCTGTTCTTACATCTAGAACAAGGTGGTCGGCCTTTAAAATTTCTTCAATCATGTTATTTACAGTAATGTTGTTGGACAAACATAATTGGTTAGCTCGAATTTTTCTGTTTTTTTGATGGCCGAAAATCCTCCTGCAACATCAATAACCTTATCGAAACCACGAGATTTAAGGATTGAAGCCAAAATCATACTTCTGTAACCACCAGCGCAATGGATGTGATATTCCTTATTTTTATCCAATTGCTGCATATTGCTGTTTACAAAATCTAATGGAAAATTTTGCACCAATTCAGAGTCTATGTGCTCACTTTGGTACTCACTTTCTCTTCTTGCATCTAAAACCAACGGATGCTCATTTTTCAAAACATTAGAGAATTCATCAGCAGAAATTGAGGTAATACTATCCACCTCGAAACCAGCATGTTTCCAAGCATCAATACCGCCTTTTAGGTAGCCAATGGTAAAATCATAACCCACTCTAGCCAGTCTAATTACAGTTTCTTCTTCTTTTCCTTCTGGGGCAATGAGCAAAATCTCTTGTTTCAAATCTGTAATTAACGCACCCACCCATGGAGCAAACTGACCGTTTAGGCCGATGTTGATGGAATTTGGAATAAACTCTTTCGCAAAATCTTGCGGGTCTCTCACATCCAACAAAAGCGCACGAGTTTCGTTGGCTGCTGCTTCGAAAGCTGAGGGACTTAAGGCTTGTGCGCCACGCTCCATAACCTGATCTATACTTTCGTAACCCATTTTATTCATCATGGCATTTTTAGGAAAGTATTGTGGCGGCGTGTTTAAACCTGTAAGCACCTCTTTTACAAACTCATCTTCTGATTTCGCTTTTAAAGCATAATTCACAGCTTTTTGATTACCTAGGGTATCGAAAGTTTCTTTGCTCATGTTCTTACCACAAGCTGAACCTGCGCCATGGCCAGGAT
The DNA here is from genome assembly GCA_036804105.1 of Bacteroidota bacterium. GTDB lineage: Bacteria > Bacteroidota > Bacteroidia > UBA7662 > DAIRTB01 > DAIRTB01. Next base: position 2,387 of record DAIRTB010000033.1, read on the forward strand.
ATACAATAACCTCATCGGCTAAAGGCATTATCTTGGTTTGTAAGCTGTTATATAACATTTTGGCTAAAGCTACCTGATCGTAATTGCCTTTAATGGCTAAATCTGGTCTGCCAACATCGCCAATAAATAAAGTATCGCCCGTAAAAATGGCAATGTCTTTTCCCTTTTCATCCTTCAATAAAAAAGTAGAACTTTCGAAAGTATGGCCTGGGGTATGTAATACGGTTATGGTAATTTTACCTATTTGAAATACTTCGCCATCGGTGGCAGAATAACAATCGTAACCACAAATGGCTTCGGGGCCATAAACAATCTTTGCGCCTGTTTTTTGAGCTAAATCTATGTGGCCAGATACAAAATCTGCATGGAAATGTGTTTCGAAAACATACTTAATTTTTGCATTCGCAATTTGTGCTTTTTCAATATAAGGTAAAACCTCTCTTAGTGGATCTATGATGGCTACTTCGCCTTCACTTTCAATGTAATAAGCTGCTTCTGCTAAGCAACCTGTGTAAATTTGTTCTATTTTCATTTGCTTTACTTTTTGCGGATGCCTTGCAATAAATTTAATAAGAGCAGTTTTCAATATCCTTTGCCACTAAAGTTAACCAACATCCTAATAAAATACAAAAAAGAAAAGCCCGATAGTTCCAATAGATGAAATTATCGAGCAAACTAAATATTTAATCTGATTATACTACTGCACCACCACAGGAACTACCGTTACCGGCTGTGCAACCGAAGCAATGCTGACTAACTGCAACGGATCTGTCTAAAATATCGTTGGCATTAAAGTCTTTAAGATGCGTTCTTCCAGGAACATCAATTTTCATTTCCAACATCTGGTTGAAATCGCAATCGTATAGATAACCGTCCCAACCAACACTTAGGGTAGTTTTGCACATTAATCCATTAACAGCAGCCGGATTAAAAGCATCGGCCAACTTTTCTAAATAAGTTTCGAAATTATCGGTTTTGAGTAGATATTCAAGGTAACGGCTAATAGGCATATTGGTTATGGCGAAAAGTTCGTTGAAAACTATATTGAAATCTTCAAATAAAACCTTCTGAAATCTAGCTTTCAAAGATTGCTGACTGTCTGGTAAAAACGCTCCCGAAGGATTGTAAACTAAATCAAGTTCTAATCCAGAACCTGGTATTCCATAGCCAACAGCATTCAACATTTTAAGCGCTTCTATGGACTGTTGAAAAACGCCGGCACCACGCTGTTTATCGGTTTTATCTGCATTGTAAAATGGAAGCGAACTCACTACATTTACCTTATGTTTAGCAAAAAACTGTGGTAAATCGTGGTATTTTTTATTTGCAAGGATGATGGTGAGATTACATCGCACCATAATTTTCACTCCTAAATTTAGGGCAGTAACTTGCTCAACCAAATACCTAAAATGCGGATTCAATTCTGGAGCACCACCGGTAAGATCTAAGGTTTTGAAACCGCCTTGTTGCAATACAACTATTGCCTGATCTATGGTTTCTCGCTCCATTATTTCTTTACGATCTGGACCAGCATCTACATGGCAGTGTGCACAAACTTGATTACACATTTTGCCCAAATTCAATTGAAGTATCTGATTTTCTGTCGGTTTTAATGTAGGGTAACCCGCCTGCAAAAGCTTATCACTAAAGAAGGGAACATCTGGATTTTCTTCCGCAATTTGGGTTAATATTTCTCTTTGTCTAATAGCTCGACTCAATTCATCGGCTCTTCTATTGAGGGTTTTGGCTAACATAAATTTTTTATTCTACATAGATATTTCTTTCACTTTGTTCATCATCTGAACGCCGTGAACTAAGGTTGCACCTCCTCGTATTGCCGCAGCTACATGCACTGCTTCCATCATTTCGGCTTCTGAAAAACCTTTTTGAACAACGTCTGAAGAATAGGCATCGATGCAATAAGGGCATTGAACTGCATGTGAAACTGCTAATGCAATTAAACTTTTTTCTCTTGCAGATAAGGCGCCATCTGCAAAAACATCGCCATACCAATCGAAAAATTTATCGGCTAATGGTTTTTGAAATTCGCCTATTTTTCCGAATTTTTTAAGGTCTTTAGAATCGTAATAATTACTCATAATGGATTGTATTGGGGTTAAAATTATTTTTTTTAGCAAACAAGGTAAGAAGTAAAAGTAGATATTCAACAACTACGAACAAGGTTTTGATTTGGTTTGATAGCTCTGAATAAAAACTATAAGACAAAAAAATGCAAAAACTCCAAACAACAACAACTCGCATGGGGAAAAACACACTGAAGAATAGCGGTGTGATGAGGTACCAAGGATGAACCGTTGTGCTCAAAAGTAAATGCACAAAAAACAACAAGCCCAATACATAAAAGTACTTTTTTTCTATTTTTAATTTATGATGTTTCACCGCAAAAAAGGTAATGATAATTACAAATACAGAACCCAGTGCTGGCCCAACTTTCGCAATCGGATTATATTCAATGAAGTACATCGCTGCTTGCTTAACAAGCGTGTAAATCGAACCGTTGAACTCAAACTTCTGGTAGTACAATTGAACGGAGGAGAAGTAATTTGGCAGAAAATCATCCACCCAAAAAAGAGAAAAACCGATTACGATAACTGCCGCTAAAACACCAGAAAGCAACAAAAACTTCTTCCAACCTATTTGAAAAAACAAGAAGGGCACAATTAAAAGCGGGGTAAGTTTTACCATAACCGCTAATCCTAAAAAGATTCCCGCTAGCCAAATCCGCTGTTGGGTTATCATTAAAAAGAACAGGATTAACGGAATTATCTGCAAACTTTCGAAATGCAGGTTGGCAATTCCCTCCAGCAAAAAAAGCGGATTGAACAAAAGCAAAAACATACCCCCATTAGGTATTTCGAAGAATTTGAGCAAGCGTGCAAATGCTGGCAAAACCAAAGCAATTCCGATGAATACGCCAAGCTTCATCATCAATACGTTGAAATAGATTGATGAACCTCCAATTAGGTTGCAGAACCAAAAGTAGCCTTGCAAAACGGGAGGATAAACGCTGAAATAATGTTTAGAATTCATGCCTTTGTACAACTCATCTGCAATATCAGATTTAGTGCGAAGCATTGGAAGTAGGTCTTCTGGTGTTTGCTGAAATGGATTTATGCCATTGTTCAAACAAAGCCCATCCCAAATGAAACGGTAATAATCGTCTGATAATTGAGGTAATCCTATTAGTAGAAGCAGAACCGGAATCCACCATAAAATCAATTGCAAATTACTGAATTCCAGCACTTTGGCTACTTGCATAAACCTCAAATAAGCCAAAAAAGCTAGGCTGTAAACTGGAAGCCAGATTAAAAACCAATCTCTGGGCAAAAAGTAATTTGCAACTACAATTAAGCCAAGCAACAAAGCATATGGCCGAAGCATTTTAGAAAATGCCTCGGCATCTAATATTGCTTTGTTTTGCATAAGCGCTTATTGTACACCCAAAAGCTGATCCATAGTATTTACCGCAACGCTGTGGTAATTGGGTCTCGCTTTTTCGTAAATCGATTTGGCAAGTGCTTGGCCATCTGGGCGTTGTAGCAAGGCTTTGTAAATAGGCGTAAGAAATTTTCTTCTGCCAACCTTCACCAAGAATTCTTCCATTTTTTGGTCGGATTTGGTGTAACCAATTCTGGCGGTTAGAGTAAACCAAGCACCTAGAATTTCTGCGTTTCCGCTGTTGGTAAAATCAAACAAAGCATCTAATTTTTCAACTTGAGCTAAGTTTACCGTTGGCGATAAGGTCCTTATAAAATGCAACCACTCGTGTGTTGAACAAGATTTTGTAGCTGATACAGCAACAGTTCCGCTGGTGTTGAAACCCGAAACTATAGAATCTACCTTTGTGAATAACTCTGATTTAGTTGACGGGCAGTTACTTGGCAAGCCTGGCTTGTAAACCCAATCGTTTACCTTCAATTCGTCAAGTTTTGCACTATCTCCAGCAAAAAGATTTTCAGTTAAGTAAGCTAAAAATGCTTCGGTAGTAATGGTTTGAAATGCGTGCTTATTGAAGTAGGTCTTCAAGAAATTGTCGAATTCTTTTCTGCCAACCGCATCTTCTAAGGTGCGAAGTAAGAAATATCCTTTTTCGTAGGCAATATCGGTTAATCCATCATCTGGATTTTTGCCAGCTAAATCTAATTTTAAGCAAGTTTCTTGGCTCGTTGGGCCGAGTTCTTCAAATGTTTCTTGCAAATCTTGAAAGCCTAAATGCTCCAACATTTCTGAATACGGTTTGCCATAAATGGCTTCCATAATTCTGCGTTCGAAATAAACAGTGAAGCCTTCGTTTAACCAGAAATCGTTCCAGTTGGCGTTGGTAACCAAATTTCCTGACCAGCTATGCGCCAATTCGTGGGCAACTAATGCAGTTAAAGATCTATCACCGGCTAAAATGGTTGGTGTAGCAAAAGTTAGCATCGGATTTTCCATTCCACCGAAAGGGAAACTTGGTGGGAGCACAATTAAATCGTAACGATCCCAAACGTAATTGCCATAAAGTTCTTCGGCAGTAACCAACATTTTCTCCATGTCTGCGAATTCGTAAACTGCCGCATCAATTACACTAGGTTCCGCAAAAATTCCAGTTCTAGGTCCTACAGGTTTGAAAACCAAATCGCCAACACTCAAAGCAATGAGATATGCTGGAATAGGTTTCTCCATTTTGAAGTTGTAGATACCTGATTCGTTTTTTACGGTATCATTCGTAGCACTCATTACAGCCATCAATTCTTTTGGAACTTGCACTTTGGCATTGTAAGTAAAGCGAATTCCTGGAGAATCTTGGCATGGAATCCAAGTTCTACCTAAAATTGCTTGAGCTTGCGTAAACAAGAAAGGATGAACTTTTCCCGCAGTTTGAATGGGCGATAACCATTGAAGTGCCTCAGCGCCTTCGGTAGTATTGTAGGTGATGATTACGTTTTTTACGTTTTCTCCAACAGTTACTTTTAAGGGAGCTCCAATAAAAGGTTGTTCGGTTTCAATTTTGAAAGGAAGCGCATTTCCTTGCTCATCTGCAACACTTTTGATATTCAGATTTCGCACATCGAAGTAAACAGTATCGGCGGCGCTATTGCGAATAAGTGTCCAGTTTGCAGTGCCAGAAATTTGCTTGACCTCGAAATCTACATTTAGATCAAGTTCAAGATGTTTAACCGATATTTCATTAATTCGAGCCGCAGAATGGGCATCGGCAGGTTGAGTTGATTCCATTTTTACCACTTTTTCTGAAGAGTTACAGGCACCTAAAGCAAGCAAGGAAGCCATGAGCAAAAAATTAAAACGCATTGATTAATTAATTAAACCACTAACATAGGGAGTTTTTAGGGAAAATTGTGTCTGAATCAGGATTTTCAGGATTTAGGGATTTTCAGGATTCAGATGTTTTGTATAATTGGCTTCTTCTTTGTCTGAATCAGGATTTATTCACATCATTATTATTTTCAAAGGCGTTCATGAGACGGTGCGCTTAGTTTTCAGGATTTAGGGATTTGCAGGATTCAGATGTTTTATATACTTGGCTTATCTTTAGGATGGTATACTTTTTTAAATTCGAGACTTGTTCCTCCAAAATTGATTAAAAGTCCAATTCTAAATCCATAGGCGACAACATAATTTTTTGTTTGGGCTAAATGTACAGAAAGAAGTTCAATTATAGCTTTTATCTCTACAACTATATGATTTTCAACAATAAAATCGGCTCTTCTAGTACCCACTTCTTGATAATCGTAGAAAATGGTTTGTTCAATTTCTCTTTCAAAACTTAATCCAGCTTTTGTTAATTCAATTGCTAAACACCTTTGATAAACTACTTCCTGAAAACCATTACCTAACACGTTATGAACTCTCATCGCACAGCCATTGATTTTATATGTTATCTCGTCTATTGTCATAATTTTTCAAATTTTAAACAAACTCATTTTGTATAATTAATGCTAGTTTCAAATATTAGTAACCCACAGATGCAAAAAATTCATTTCTACTTCTGAATCAACTATAATTAATCAAAATCCTGATAATTAAGCGAAGCGTTCTCATGAACGCCAATGAAAAACAATCAAAATTTGAATAATCTTAATTCAGACAAAGAGGGAAAGCTTTTCTAAATGCGAACTTTACAAAGATCATTTTTACATTCAAAAGAGTAATCAATTATAATTTACAATCCTGTGAATCTTAAAATCTTGTAAATCCTGATTCAGACAATTTTCAGTTTTTCCTAGAAATGAAAAAAGGAAAAGCGATAAACACTTTTCCTTTTCGATGTAGCCCGTAGGGGAATCGAACCCCTGCTACCAGGATGAAAACCTGGCGTCCTAACCCCTAGACGAACGGGCCTTTTATACTAAAAGCACTCATTTTTATTTGAGTGTTGCAAAGGTAAGAGTAGTTTTGATAAATGCAAAAATTATTCGTAAAAAATTTCAAGAATTTAAAAGAGATGCATTCTTCGGTAGAATGGCCTAATAAACGTATATTTGCGCAATTTATAAACCTCAATAAAATGGCAAAAATAAAAGTTGGAATCAACGGATTCGGTAGAATTGGACGTATTACACTAAGAAGACTTCTAACCAATCCAGACATAGAAGTTGTTGCAATTAACGACCTTACTGATAGCAAGACACTTGCACATTTGTTTAAGTACGATAGCGTTCATGGTAGATTCGACGGCACTGTTTCGCACACCGAAGACAGCCTTATAATTAACGGTAAAACAATCCATGCTACCAAAATTGCCAATATTGACGATTTGAAATGGGGTGAGCACGGTATCGACATCGTTGTTGAATCTACAGGTTTGAAAAAATATCTGGAAGAAGAAACTGCTATGAAACACATCACTTCAGCTGGTGCTAAAAAAGTGGTTCTTTCGGCTCCTGCAAGCAAAGGAAACGTTAAAACCATCGTTATGGGCGTTAACGATAGCGATTTATTATCATCAGACGTTTTAATCTCTAACGCAAGTTGTACAACCAATTGCTTAGCTCCTATGACTAAGATTTTGGACGACAATTTCGGTGTTGAACAAGGCATGATGTCAACTGTTCACGCTTATACCTCAGATCAAAAATTACACGATGCTCCGCACTCTGATTTACGTAGAGCTAGAGCAGCTGCACAATCAATTGTTCCTTCGTCAACTGGAGCAAGCAAGGCAGTAGGTAAAGTTTTGAAGCACTTAAATGGCAAATTAGACGGTTCATCTTACCGTGTGCCAGTTTTAGATGGTTCAATTGTAGACTTTACCGTTATTCTTAAAAACGAAGCAAGTGTTGAGCAAATCAATGCAGCATTCAAAAAAGCAGCTGATAACGAATTGAAAGGTGTTCTAGAATATTCTGACGAGCCTTTGGTTTCAGTTGATATTCTTTCTAACCCGCACTCATGTATTTTCGATTCAGTTCTTACACAAGTTATGGGCAAAATGGTGAAGGTTTGCGGCTGGTACGATAACGAATATGGCTACTCATCTAGAATGGCCGATCTAGTTGTAAAGCTTATGAACGCATAATTAAGCGCTATGCATACCATAGACCACTTCATTTTAGAAGATAAAAAGGTATTAATTCGGGTCGATTTCAATGTTCCGCTTAGCAAAGACGGAGAAATTACCGACGATAATAGAATTCAAGGTGCATTGCCCACCATTAAAAAGATTTTGGGTGATGGCGCCTCCCTAATTGTGATGTCGCACCTTGGAAGACCAAAAAGCGGTCCTGAAGCGAAGTTTTCTTTGAAACCAGTTGCAGACTATCTAGCTAAAATTCTACCAAATAAAGTGCTTTTTGCTGACGATTGCATTGGTGATGATGCAAAAGAGAAAGCTAAAAATCTAAAATCGGGAGAAATTCTGGTTTTAGAAAACGTGCGTTTCTATGCGGAAGAAGAAAAAGGCGATGAAGCATTTGCGCACAAACTTGCAGCTCTTGGCGATTTCTATGTGAACGATGCTTTCGGAACTGCACACCGTGCGCATGCTTCTACCACCACCATGGCCAAATTTTTCCCAGGTGCAAAAGCGGCAGGTTATTTAATGGCTGCTGAAATCAAGAACGCAGATAAAGTGATGAAAGATCCTGAGAAACCATACACGGCCATTATGGGTGGAGCTAAGGTTTCTGACAAGATTTTAATCATCGAAAACTTGTTGAGCAAGGTCGATAATTTGTTAATCGGTGGTGGCATGGTTTATACCTTTATGAAAGCCATGGGCGGAAATATTGGAAATTCTCTTTGCGAAGACGATAAACTAGACCTAGCACTTGAGTTGATTGAAAAAGCGAAAGAAAAAGGTGTAAATCTTCTTTTACCAACTGATTCTGTAGTTGCAAGTAAGTTCGCTAACGATGCCGATATTAAAGTTGCCAACAGCAACGAAATAGAGGATGGTTGGATGGGCTTAGACATTGCCGATAAAGCCATAAAAGATTTCTCTCAGGTTATTTTGAATTCAAAAACCATTCTTTGGAATGGCCCAATGGGTGTTTTCGAAATGGATAATTTTGCTAAAGGCACGCAAAAAGTTGCAGAAGCAATTGTTGGTGCAACAAGAGAAGGCGCATTCTCCTTAATTGGAGGTGGCGATTCTGCTGCGGCTATAAACAAATTCGGCTTTGGCGATGATGTTACCTATGTTTCAACAGGTGGCGGAGCTTTATTAGAATACATGGAAGGCAAAGTTTTGCCAGGCGTAAAAGCTTTGGCTGAATAGTTTATTTTTCCTTTAAAATGCAAAGAGCGCTTCTAAATGGGAGCGCTCTTTTTTTG
>DAIRTB010000034.1:0-11166 GCA_036804105.1 Bacteroidota bacterium
ATTACGAGCACCAGATTTACTAATTTTCGATGAAGCAACTTCCGCATTAGATTCTATCACCGAGGAAGCCATTACCAACACGGTAAAATCAATCTCGAATCTGCAACAACATGCCGTGGTTTTAATTGCACATAGACTTTCTACCATAATGCATGCAGACACTATTTTTGTGTTAGAAAAGGGGAGGATGGCAGAATCGGGAACACATCTAGAATTGCTAAACCAAAAAGGTTTGTACTATGCAATGTGGCGCCAACAAATTGGAGAGCGCAAGCCAACAACCTTAGGAAGTTTTTCATAAGGTAAAATTTGTTCTATTTTTAGAAATTATTTCCAAAAATGCAAATCGATTCAGTAATTTCAAAAATAAACAAGCAGTTAAAAAGTACTTTGCTTATTTGGTATTTATTAATTGGGATAGTGTTAATCGGTTACACTTATCTTGGTTTTTCGGGTTATAACACGCTAAACAATGCCATTGTAAAACTAACTGAACCATCGCCTGAAGAGGCATTATTTCAGAAAATTACAAGTGGAATTAATAAAATGGGCTTTATTAGTCAATTTGGCATTTTTTCTTCTGGTAGTTACGATCTTAAAATTTATGATTCCGTAAGTCTTGAAACCAAAGAAAGCTTAAACAAACTTCCACAAATAGTTACCTTAGATTCGGCATCTACAATTGTAGATAGTTTAAAATTTTATTTAGATCAGAAAGACCTTTTAATTAAAGACTATTCTAAACTTAAAGCGTCTTACAATCAAGAAGCATTTCCAGATTCTATTATTAAGCAGGTTGAAAACTTTTTGCTTAATCCGAAGAATTCGAAGATAAAGATTGATTTTAGCGATTTAGTAAAAGTTCAAAAAAACAGTTCTACCTATGTAAATGAGATTAACGAAAAATCTACTTTTTTTAAGCGATTTAAAAACTTGTTTTCTCCTGGGAAAAGGAAAACTCAAATTTCAGTTTCTCAAAGGGATTCGTTATTAAGAGCTGATACTGTTTTGCAAGTAGCTTCAGAAAGTTTTATAAATGCATCGGGTATGCGTAAGCTATTAATAGATGCCAAAAAGCACAACCAAATTTTACAAGCGCAATTAGATTCTCAAGCTTACCATCTTTTGATAAACTCAGAATTGCTTCAAGACAAAATGGAGAAATTGTCTGAGGCTTTAAATGAGCAACTTAGCCACAGAATTAATGAAACTAAAGTGGAAGCTATAAATAGTGCCAATTATTCAGTCAAAATGTTGTTTGCTAGTGTTCTTCTAGCAATTGTTTTAGGCATTGGGTTTCTATTTTTATTATTCAATCGGATTTCTGTTGGCAAAAAATATCAATTGCTTTTTGAAAATGAACAAATACGTGCTACCAACTTAGCTAGAAACAAAGAAGAAATTCTTGCAAACCTTTCGCACGAAATAAAGACACCTATTCAATCTATTTTGGGCTTTTCTAAAATTGTAAAGCATAAGTTGCCTACTTCAGAAAAACATTTGGCCAACAACATTGAGCAATCAACAGGGCATTTGCAGGTCTTGGTAGAAGACATGCTAGATTTTGCAGCATTGGAAAAAAGAAAGATTGTGTTGAAACCTACTCCTTTTAATCCTTCAGATCTTTTTGAGGCTTTAAAACCCATTTATCAAGAACGTGCAAACGAGAAGGGCATCAAACTCAATTGGCAGATAGATATTTCAGATTCGCTTATTTTAGCAGGAGATTGGGTGAGAATCAGACAGATTGTAATTAATCTTTTAGATAATGCTTTTAAGTTTACAAATCAAGGAGTTGTGTCAATAATAGCTAACTATTCTTCTGCCCTTGAAATCGAAATTTCAGATACAGGTTCTGGCATTTCTGAAGTAGCTAAGGAAAAAATCTTCCAGAAATTTGAAAGAGACGAAAAAGAATTGCATAGCGGAATTGCTGGCCTTGGTCTTGGTTTAAGCATTGTAAAAGCACTTTTAGATTTAATGGAGGGCACGCTAATTCTAGAATCAACTCAAGGAATTGGTTCAAATTTTAAGGTAATTATTCCGCTTCCAATAGGGAAGTTAAAAGAGATTTCGCATCATAATAAGAGTTTGAATATTGATCAGAGTTTTAAAATTTTATTGGTTGATGACGATCCGCTAATTAGGTCGCTTATGGAGGAAGTTTTCAAACCAACAGGCATTAATCACACTTTTGCGGCTGATGGTTTAATTGCACAGGAAATGATTCAAAAGCATGATTTCGATTTGGTGATTACCGATTGGAAAATGCCCAATCTTGATGGAATTACGCTTTTTGAACGGTTTAAAAACGTTCAGGCAAAATTTGTAATTGCTAGCGCAGGTATAAGCGAGGAGGAAGCTAAAAAGCTAAAATCTAGAGGTGTTTGGGGATTTTTGCCAAAACCTTTCGACCCAAATTTGCTATTAATAAAAGTTCAGTTGGCGGCTGTTTCTTTCCAAGCAGAAACAATGGGTTTTGATTTAACTCAGGTCTCGGCATTTTTTCAAGAAAAGCAAGAATTATTCAAATATTTGCAGGAGTTTGTGCAAGAAACAAGAATCCAAATTAACGAACTTTTAGATAATTTGACTTACCCTGATCAAGAAAAATTACATCAATTGGGATCTAGATCAGCGCTTTTAGCTTTACCGGCAAATGAATTTCTGCGAGAAATTGAAAATGAGCCCGAGTTAAACTTTATTAAGCAATGGCATTTTGAAAATGTACTCAACACAATGCTGTCTGCTTTAAAGAAACTTGAAAAAACGCTTAATCCAGTTCTATAAAATTTTTCTTTATAAACCAAATCGCTTAATTCTACTGTAAAGTGTTTTTCTGTCGATGTTTAAGCGCTTAGCTGCTTCGCTTTTATTGTATTTCACCTGGCTTAAAACTTTCTGAATAAGCAGCTTTTCTTCCTGATCAATAAGCTGTTTTAGGTTGTTATTATCTGATGAGATGGCAAATTCTTTGTCAGATATAGTTGTTTTATTCTCAGAGGGGGGTAAGATTGAATTATTTTCAACCTTCATTTCGTCTTGAATTCCCTCCCAAGAAAGCCTACTACCAGAACTTAGCAAAACGGCTCGTTTAATACAATTCTTCATTTCTCTTAAGTTGCCCGGCCAAGAATACGATAAAAAAAAGTTCATCATTTCTTCTGGAATTTCGCTTACAGATCGTTCTAGCTCTTCATTAGAAATAGAAAGAAAATGCTTAATGAACGATGGGATATCTTCTTTCCGCTCTCTTAATGGCGGCAGCTTAAAGCTAAATTCATTAAGTCTATGGAAAAGGTCTGCCCTAAAACTGCCGTTTGTGGTATTGTCTCTTAAATTCTCGTTGGTGGCAACAATTAAGCGAACATCAATTTGTTTAGATTTCTCATCGCCAATTCTTCTGATTAATTTTTCTTGCAGCACTCTGAGCAACATCACCTGAATTTCATAACTCAAATTACCGATTTCGTCTAGAAAAAGCGTGCCACCATCGGCTTGCTCAAAAACACCTTTTTTATCGTTTATTGCCCCTGTAAAAGACCCTTTTACGTGCCCGAATAATTCTGATGCGGCAAGTTCATCGGTTAGTGCACCGCAATCAAGCGCAACAAATGGAGCATTGCTGCGCTTACTTTTTTCGTGGATAAGCTTCGCAACAAATTCTTTTCCGGTACCACTTTCGCCCAAAATCATAACAGATAAGTTGCTTCCTGCTACCAATGCTATATGTTCAGTAAGCTTTTTGGATGCCGCCGAGGTTCCGTAAATATAATGTTGAGTACCAGCTGTTTGGGTATTCTTAGAACTACTTGTCTTAAAATTAGTTAGCTCTTTTAAAGATTGAAGTAATTCATCTTGATTAACTGGTTTTGTTATGTAATCTTTTGCACCCAGTTTAATACTTTGAACCGCAAGTTTAATGTCAGAATAACCCGTCATTATTAATACAGGTAAATCTGGATTATTAGCATTAACATGCTTCAAAAAATCCAATCCGTTTCCATCTGGTAGTCTGAAATCGCAAATGCAGCAATCAAAAACTTTTGAGTTTAAAAGATCTAAACCTTGCTTTAAAGTACTCGCTGCACTTACATCAAAATAATGCCTTTCTAAATACTTTTTAAGTAAGCTTGCAAAAAGAACATCATCTTCAATAAGAAGGATGGTAGAGTGGGAGTTGTTCACGGTGTAAACCTAATCAACCTAAAGTATATAAGCAAAAAAAGACCTCCGATTTTGGAGGTCCATGCATAATTTTGTAGAGTGTAGATTTCATTTATCCTACTGTATATTTTATATAATTTTTTATATAATATTGCTTAGTTTTTTTAAAACAAGGTTTAGTTTTCATTTGGTTGTATTTTCAGTTTTACACCCAACCATCTTGTAAAACCGCTATTTAACTTTTATAATTTTTAATTTTTTTGCTACTTGCTTACAAACAACACTTTGCCAAACTCGTGCCAAGCATCTAAAATGTCGTTTTTAGCTAAATTTGAGGGTTTGGCTTCAACCTTCATGTGGATTTAATCCCCAAACTGAGTAATTGAAATTGCTTGTTTCTAAAATTGTTTATTATTTCCCCAAATTCAATCTCCTTCTCTTTCAAAATCGATTTAAAACAAAAACTACATTTTCAGGTTTTATTACCATGTTTTCATTATTCAAAAAGAAAAGCCCAAAAGAGCTTTTAGAAAAAAAGTACAAAGCACTGCTAGAAGAATCTTTCCATCTTTCTAAAACAGATCGGAAATCGTCTGATTTAAAAGCAGCTGAAGCTGCTGCGGTGCTTGCAGAAATTGAAAAGCTAGTTTAGTTTTAAGAGATTTCATTTATCTTCAAACTTATATTTGCGGTTTAAGCAAGAAAAATGAGCGTAAGTTTCAAGGCATTTCAAGTAAGCGAGCAGCAAGATGGATCTCCAAAATGGGAGATTATCTCCAAACAGATTTCAGATTTACCAGAAAACGAGGTGCTTATTAAAGTTGCATTTTCTGGACTAAATTATAAGGATGCTCTTTGCGCATACATTCATAAAGGCATCACCAAAATTTATCCTCATACTCCAGGTATTGATGCCTCTGGTATAGTAGTTTTGGACAAATCGGGTTCTTTTTCTGTTGGTGATGAAGTTTTGGTTACCAGTTACGATTTGGGAATGAACACTTCTGGTGGATTTGCTGAATACATTTCAGTTCCTGCTAGTTGGGTGATTAAGCTGCCCAAATCAATATCTCTTGCTGATGCCATGATTCTTGGAACTGCTGGTTTAACCGCAGCAATTTCTATTTACCAAATGATGCGCAACAACCAAAAAAACTTGAAGGCATTTCCAGTTTTGGTAACTGGCGCTAGTGGAGGCGTTGGGTCTTTTGCAGTTGCCATGCTCCATAAAGCTGGTTTAAACGTGATAGCGTCAACTGGTAAAAAAGAATCTCATAATTATTTAAGAGAACTCGGCGCAAACGAAATAGTTGATAGAGAGTCAGTTAACTGTCCGCCAGAAAAACCAATTTTAAAACCAATTTGGGGAGGTGCAATAGACACCGTTGGAGGTAACACTTTGGTTACCTGCCTGAAAGGATGCCAATTGCATGGAAATGTGGCAGCGTGTGGAAATGTAAGCGATAATACATTTACCTCAACCATTTACCCATTTATTATAAGAGGTGTCAATCTGCTCGGCATTGAATCTGCCACTTTTCCTATGGAACAACGTAAAGAAGTTTGGAACTTAATTGCCGAACATTGGCTGCCAAATGATCTTTCATCCATGGCAACTTTTATAAAGCTTGAGGAGCTTATAACTTACATTCCTCTAATTAAGGAAGGAAAAACTCAAGGTAGGGTAGTGGTGAGCATGTAGTTAAAAACACCACAAGTTTCTAAGGTTTCGACGGGGTTGGTTGCTGAGCCTGTCGAAGTACAACGACCGAATTTCTGTTCTCATTGCCTGCAATAGAGCGAAGCTCTTCCGTGAAAACTTAGCTAAGCGACTCATGAACGCCTTTGAAAACAAAAAAGGGTGAATAATCAGTAAAATCCGTGCGCCAAAATTTTAAAGCAAGTGCGAAGCCCTCAACCCGACAAATAAAATCAAAACCTAACGAAAAAACGAAACAAAAAAATCTGCGAGCAAAAACTAGCAGATTTTCTTAAAACTCAAAAAGAAATTTACTTCTTCAATGCTTTAATCTTATCCTCCAAAACATATTCGTCTCCCTCAACATAGCTGTTGTGGCGATACACAATATTCCCTTTTTGATCTACTAAAATTGTGTACGGAATCGTTTGGAAATTCAGGATCCGTTTCATGTCTTCGTTCGGATCTACCAAAACAACAAAGGGCCAAGAAACCCCATTTATGTAAGTTTTAACCTTGGGTAAATTTCTGATATCGTCTATCGATACAGCAACAATTTCTACACCGTACTCAGATTTCCACTCATCGTATAACTCTGCAAGGTTGCCAAGTTCTTTTTTGCAGGGCGAGCACCAAGTTGCCCAAAAACTGAATACCGTTATTTTACCATCTTTTGCGTAATCAGAAATGTTTATAGGAGCGCCATCAACTGATTTTAAGGTGATATTCGGAATGCTATTAGTTTCTTGAGCAGATGTGGTCAAGGTAAATGCAGCAAAAAGTAGCAAGATTAGGACTTTTTTCATAATTGTTTATTCTTGTAACGCTAAGATAGGATGTTTATTTATTCAAATGCTTTTTCTAATTTGGCACATTATTTCCAAATTTTACATGAAACGAATTCCTTTACTACTTTTTCTTACATTTTGTTCCATTTCTCGCATTCTTTTTGCCCAAGACAACGGCGTTTTAACTGGAGATATTCAATTGAATCAAAACTTTTTTTCTTTAGATTCAAATATTTTAACACCGCCTATTCCACCGCAATACTCGCAGCAACTTTCATCAACAGAGGCATGGGCAAATTTTAATTATCGGTATAAAGGATTTTCAGCAGGTGTTCGTTTCGATTTGTTCAATAACTCCGGATTAAGAAATCCTTTTATCGCTTTCAATGGGCAAGGCCTTGGCTTTTGGTATTTGAGGAAGGAAATAGAGAATCTTACGATTACGGCAGGTTATTTCTACGATCAATTTGGAAGCGGAATTGCCTTCCGTGCTTATGAGGGTAGAGGCCAAAACTTAGATTACGCAATTCAGGGCGTCCACCTAAAATATAAATTAAACGATAATTGGACTGCGAAAGGATTTACCGGAAAACAAAAATTCTTATTCGGTACCTACGATCCAATTATTAAAGGGGTAAACATTGAAGGATATATCCCCAAAGAAAATTTGGCAATAAGTCCAGGTTTTTCAGTGGTAAATAGAACCTTAGACAATAATTCAATAAACTTACTTGTAAATAGCATTAATTCAGCACCTCTCGAAGAACGTTTTGTTCCTAAATACAATGCGTTCATTTACTCAGCCTACAATACTTTCAGCTACAAGAAGTTTTCTCTTTTTGCAGAATTGGCCTATAAAACAAGAGAAGGCGTTTTAGATAGAGATGGAAAATTGGTAAATAAAGATGGTACAGTACTTTTTGGCACAGCAACTTATTCAACTAAGGGCTTTGGCATTGTAGCCCAATACAAAAGAACCGAGTTCTTTGAATTTAGAACCTCCGCTTTCGAAATCTTAAATGATGGTTTACTAACTTTTATCTCTCCAATGGCTAGGTTTAATACCTACAGATTAACTTCCAGATATGCGCCTGCAACCCAATTAATTGGCGAGCAAGCCTTTCAATTTGATACCGATTTTACCTTCCTCAAAAAGCAATCGGGAACGGCAAACTTTTCAGACATCAGAGATTTAGCGGGAAATAGACTTTACCAAGAATTTTACTTGGAAACCAAATTAAAAATCAATAAAAAGTCTGATATGAAATTGGGTATTCAGCGTCAAGTATATAACCAAGAAGTTTACGAATTCAAACCTGATGCTCCATTGGTAAAAACGGTAACTCCCTTTGCAGAATACACCTACAAAATTTCTCGTAAAAAATCTATCAGAGCAGAAGTTTCGCATATGTGGACAGAAGAAGATTTAGGAGATTGGATGTGGGCTTTGGTAGAATACAATATCGCACCTAAATATTCTTTTTCAATAATGGATATGTACAACTACGGCAATAAAGATGCCGATAAACGCATACATTACTGGACGGCATTTGGCGCAATTAACTTAGGCAAAAACCGTTTTACCGGCGGATATGTTAGACAGGTACAAGGAATAATTTGTACTGGTGGAGTTTGTAGGGTTGAACCTGCATTTAATGGAGTAAGGGCAACCTACACCGCTGTATTTTAACGAGTTTTTTATTAAATTGCATTAAATTTGAATTACAAAATGAAAAAGTCCATCTTAATTTTCAGTCTAGTTTTTACTGCTTTTCTTCAATCTTGTATGGAAGTTGGTCCAGATATTAACTTCTTGCCAGACATTGTAAATGCAAACGATACCACTTTCATGGCACCAGTAGAACAAGCCGTACCAAGAAAAGTGTTATTAGAAGAATTTACTGGGGTAAGGTGTGTAAATTGTCCTTTGGGCCACCAAAGAGCAAAAGATATTATGGCTACCCATCCTAACAAAGTTTATACCGTAGGTTTACATACAGGTTTATTTTCAAATCCGTATAACCAAACAGGTTTAGTTAGCTTGCACGATTTTAGACTTCCAGAAGCCACTGCAATTGAAAACTTACTAGGTGCTCAAAGTTATCCCAGTGGAGCAGTAGATAGAAAATTATTTAGCACAGAAAACTTCGTTATCCTCAATATCAATAAATGGGAAAATTACGTAAACAGTCAATTAACCTTACCTACACCTTACAAAATTGAATTGGCAACAAGTTATGATACCACTTCTAGGTCGCTTCAAGTTACAGCAACTACCAAACTAACTTCAACAAGCACTGATACTGTAAACATTAGTGTAATGATTTTAGAAAATAACATTACCGATATTCAGCTTACCCCACAAGGAATTGACACTTTTTACAACCACCAGCATGTTTTGAGAGCTATGTTTACACCTGTGGGCGGGTCGAGTTTCAACGTTCCAGATTTAAATGCAGGCAGAGTAATTGTCCGCAATTTTACAGGCGTTTTACCAGCCATAATAAACGAAAGAGAAGTAGAAATCTTAGTATTTATTCATCGAGTTGGATCTTCAAGCAAAGAAATTCTGCAGGTAGAAGGTGTTAAGTTGGTTTTCTAATTGTATGATGCTTTAACTTAGCACTTTTATTCTTTCGGAATCTAACTTTTATTTTTTTGAAACATTATCCTGTAATTATTGCTGGAGCTGGTCCTGCTGGAGCAACTGCTGCACATTTCTTGGCAAAGCAAAAAGTTGCTCATTTAGTATTCGATAAGGCAGTTTTTCCTAGAGATAAAATTTGTGGCGATGCTTTAAGCGGTAAAGTTGTAGATATTTTAAGAAAAATTAATCCAGATTGGATTCCTGAAATTGAAAGCAAAAGTCTTGAGTTTTTACCTAGTTGGGGAGTTGTTTTTGTAGCGCCCAATGGAAAAGCACTAGATATTCCCTTCAGAAGTTTGAAAAGTAAGCAAACGTATCCTCCAGGATTTATTTCTAAACGAGTTGATTTCGATAATTTTTTGGTTGAAAAATTTGATGAGGAGTTTACAACTTTTCAACAAGGTTGTTCTCTGGAAAGGATTACCAAAAATGAAAAGGGTTATTTAATTGAAATAAAAAATTCTGGAATTTTTGAGCAAGTAACCTGCGATATTCTTATTGGTGCCGAAGGCGATCGATCTGAAGTTGCAAAACAGTTGGCAAATTATTCTAAAAGCGATGCACACTATTGCGCTGGAATAAGAGCTTATTACACAGGAGTTACTGGAATGCATCCAGAAAATTATATTGAGCTACATTTTATGAAAGGCGTTTTGCCTGGATATTTGTGGATTTTTCCACTACCAAATGGAAGAGCGAATGTTGGGGTTGGCGTCTTATCATCCAAAATAAAAAAGAATAAACTTAATCTTAAGCAGATGATGCTCGATGCCATTGAGCAGCATCCAGAAATAAGTGCTCGGTTTAAGAATGCTAAGTTAGAAGGAAAGATCGCAGGCTGGGGCTTGCCATTGGGTTCAAGAATATTACCCATTTCGGGAGAAAACTTTATGCTTTGTGGAGACGCAGCTAGTTTAATAGACCCTTTTACAGGCGAAGGAATTGGCAATGCCATGAAATCTGGCATGATTGCAGCTAATTGGGCGGTTAAAGCATTAGACGAAAAAAACTTCTCTCCTTTATTCTTTAAGCAATACGACCAAGAAGTGTTTCGGGTTTTGGGCGATGAATTGAAGCTTTCCACCATTCTGCAGCGCTTGGTAGCATATCCATTCCTTTTTAATCTAGTAGTAAACAAGGCAACTAAAAACGAAACACTAAGAGAAACCATTTCTTGCATGTTTGAAGACCTAGATATGCGTGCAAAGTTTAGAGATCCAAAGTTTTACCTCAAAATTTTGATAAATTAACAGCTTATACCCTCTTTTTTAGTTACTTACCACTTTTTTTGACAAAAAAGTGTAACTTAGCTTTTAATTAACAACTCAATATGAAGAAATTATTATTATTTAGTTTCGCAGCTGCAATATTTGCAACCACTGCTTGCGACAAAAAAACAACTGACGAGCCTATTCCAGAGCCTGTAATTCCACAAATTGAAGTAACTTCAGTTCAAAGATCTTTGGCACTTAATGCTAGTGCTACATGGTGTGGGCATTGTGGAAGTTGGGGTTCTCCTGCATTAAAAACTGCAATTGCAACTCATGGTGATAAAGCAGTTATCTTAAAATGTAACGGATCACCTTCTTGTACTATGTTTAGCCAAACATCTAAAGATTTGGTAGACTTAATGAACATTACCGGCTGGCCAAATTTTAGTGAAGGTTTAACCAATCATGCTACAAGCACATCAGCTTGGAATGCCGCAATTAATGCAACAATTGCGAAACCAGCTGCTGCAATGGGTGTTGGTATCAAAAATAAAATTGAAGGAACTAAGCTCAAAATTGAAACTAGAGTAAAAGCATTTAGTGCTTTACCTGCTGGTAAATATAATTTAGCAGTTTACATTTTGGAAGATGGTG
>DAIRTB010000035.1:0-11127 GCA_036804105.1 Bacteroidota bacterium
AAAGAAAAGGAAAGCAGATAAGACCCATGTTTGTATTCCTCTCTGCCCATTGTATAAGTTCGATTACAGACAAAACCTATAGAGGCGCTGCATTGGTTGAACTTCTGCATACTGCTACGCTGGTTCATGACGATGTGGTAGATGATGCTTACGAACGTAGAGGATTTTTCTCGATAAATGCCCTTTGGAAAAATAAGATAGCCGTTTTAGTTGGCGATTACCTTTTATCTAAAGGTTTGTTACTTTCTTTAAACAACAACGATTTTCAAGAGCTTAAGATAGTCTCAGATGCTGTGAGAAGAATGAGCGAAGGAGAATTGCTTCAAATAGAAAAAGCCAGAAGATTAGATATTACCGAAGAAGTTTATTTCGAGATTATTTCAAACAAAACAGCTTCTTTAATTGCATCTTGCTGCGCTGTTGGAGCATCTTCGGCAGGTGCAGACGATGAAACAGTTGAGTTAATGCGCAAATTTGGCGAGACCGTTGGTTTAGTCTTTCAGATTAAAGACGATTTATTGGATTTCGGCCAATCTGACACAGGAAAAGCAAAAGGAGTTGACATTAAAGAGAAAAAGCTCACCTTGCCGCTAATTTATGCTTTAAATAACACAACTCCTTCTAACAGAAGACACATTATTGACATCGTAAAAAATAAAAGCAACCAACCAGAAAAAGTGCAAGAAGTAATTCAATTTATTATTAACAATAAAGGCATTGATTACGCAAATGAAATAATGCTAAATTTAAGAATAAAGGCTTTCGAATACCTTGATCGGATGCCAAATAATCAATTTAGGGAGTCTTTAAGAAATTTGGTTATTTTTACGAGTGAAAGAAAAAAATAAACATAAAGATAATCTTAGATGAAAATAAAATTTTGGGTTTTTCCGATCCTATTTGGACTTATAATGATGTCTGGCTGTAACAAAGAAAAACAGTTGAATAGAAGAATTCAAGGTTCTTGGAACATAGACAAGATTACCATCAGCGATTTTATAAGCAACGCATCAACGCCTTTCAGAGAGGTTACTTTTCAAAATGTTGGCGAATTCAGGTTCGAAAAAAACAACACTGGGAGAATAATTTTTAAGGTGCCTAACCCAAACAGTGCTCTACCTAGTTACGATCTAGACCTAGGAATAAGTACTTGGGAGAATACCGAAACAACCCTCAAAATAACCCTTAGCACGGGCGAAATACTCAATTTTGAAATTATTGAGAACAAAAAAGCATTTCAAATCTGGAAAACCGAAGATATTCTCTCAATTGCTCCAGACAGAAGAGTTTCAGAGTTGATTTTATCTAACACTAGACCAAATTAATGGCAAATAATAATTTCTTTAAAATGAATTATTACTCGAAAAATTATTTACATTTGAATATTCTGTTAAAATAATCCCAAACAATGTCAGAATCTCTGAATAACACACTCAAAAAAATATTAATAATAGACGATCATCCTATTGTTGCCACTGGATTTAAAGTGGTATTAAAGGAAATTTTCGGTCAATTTCATTTAGATGAAGCGCCTACCACAAATGAAGCGCTCAACTATCATGATCAAATGGAGTATGATTTAATTATTTTAGATCTAAATCTACCCAACACCGATAGTATTGGGTTTTTAAGGCAACTATTGAATAGAAGACCAGATTGTAAAATTTTGGTGTATTCTACTAACCCAGAATCTATTTTTGCTGCACCTTACCTTAAATTAGGTATTTACGGTTATTTATCAAAAGAAGCTTCAAAAGACGAAATTATCAAAGCGATAAATAGAATCTTGGAAGACAAAAAATATCTAAGTGATTATCAAAGCATGATGATTCTAGATGTATTTACAGACGATAAGCCAAGCGATTTATTTAAGCAGTTAAGTTCTAAAGAAATTGAAATTACCAGGCATTTGATTAGAGGAGAATCTTCTAATAAAATTTGCGAATTGCTTGGTCTACACGCCTCAACTGTTGGAACTTATAAGTCACGAATAATGGAGAAACTTGGGGTAACCAACATAATTGAGCTAAGAGACATTGCAAAGTTGTACAACTTTAGATAGTGAATAGCAATAATCTATTTTTCCAATTAATACTAAACCGCCACTTTTAAGGCGGTTTTTTGTTGATGATGCTGGATATCTAAAGCTACCAGCATTGCTAGAAAAGCCCAAAAAACTACAGCTGTTGTATCAATATCCAAATAATTATTCAGGGTGCCGTGAGATAGATAGGTGATAAGCCCAAGAAGAGCTGAAAGTGCTAAATATTTGGTTCTCTGATTTTTAGACTCGTAAAAAATGGTCATTCCACGGTAAATAATGGTCATGATGAGCGATAAAAATATAATAAAACCAATTAACCCAGTTTCAACAAGAACTCCAAAATATTCACTGTGAATACCACCTACGTCATGTGCATTGGTACTCGCAATTGTTTTTTCGTAAGGGCTTTGATATGGAGCATATTGAAAAACATAGGCTCCAGGACCCCAACCAAGTAAGGGTTTTTCTTTAAACATTCTGAAACCACTTGCCCAACGGTTTAGTCTTTCTAAGTTGGAAGCATCGGTTCTAATGTTACTCATCGATTTAATGTGCTCAGAAAACTCGGCGGTAGAGTCTGTTTTATTCTTATACAAATACATTACAATTTCGGTTTGAAATGCAAAAAATGTTAGTAGAATAGCAAAAAATAGAATTAGCAACGATTGAAATCGTACCCTAAAAGTTAGAAAGATATAAAAAACAAAAGCTATAAATACAGAGATCCAAGCAGCACGTGTGTAAGAGAAAATCAAACCTAATGAAAATATAACTAGCAAAATTCCAAAAAATACTGAAATGTAGGATCTCCCGCTAAACACGGTGGGTTTTATCAACCCAACTACTAAGGCAGGAATAAAAAAGGCAATTACTGCACCATAAATGCCATGATTAAGAATAAACGGTTCCATTACCCAAAAAGCTGATTTATGCGTAAAATCGTTTTGATAGTGGCGAACTAGCGTATGAATGATAACATAGGTTAGTGGAATTATATACACCCAGAAAAATAGGGCAATTTTATTGTGGGTTTTAAAAACATTAATTGCCACAAAAAACATGGTTATCACAAACCAAAATTGAGATACAAAATATTTAAAAGACACCAATGGCATCGTGCTATTTACACATGCAATAAATAACCAAGCAAAGTAAATTGCCAAAAGTATAAAAATTGGATTTCTTGAAATCTTAACATCAAAATTGCCTTCAATCAAAAGTTTAAGCAGAACTACTATCATCATACCGAAAAGTAGGGGCTCAGTAGGTAAAGTAAAGGCTACACCAAAATTGTGATCCTCAATCCAAATTGATAAGGGAGTTGTAAAAACAATTGTATAAAATGCTATATCTAGAGCTACAAAACAAAGCAAAGCTATAAATGCTACCACCGGAAGAATACCAAACCAAAGAAACTGCTCAGAACCCAATAGGAATGCATTACATGCAACATACAGCAATGCAAACACCCAGAAAATCTTTGCTTTGGGGTTTTTAAACATAAGCCAAACTAGATATTATCATTACCAGTTGTTATACGCTGATAATTCTCAATAATTACAAGAATAACAATTGCAAACAGAAATGCTCCAAGCATACTTATTGCTACAATTAACCACCTCACAGGATATGTTTTCTTTTCGGCAGGCGTTGCACTGTTTACTACAAATTTTGACGGTAAGGTTTCTTCTACATCCACTTTGGCTTGGTCGTATTTCATTTTTAATTCACTCAACTCCTCAAGTTCACGTGTTAATTGCTGCGACATTTCGGCTGAGGCACCACCAAACTTACTCAGAATTGATAATTTTTCTTCTAAAACTTGTTTTACTTTTGCTGAGCCTTCAATTCTTGCCTTAGTCTTATAAATCAAGGTATCAGAATCTGCTAAATTATTTTGTTTGTATACTTTAAGCTTTGCAGACTCATTTACAAAATCTGTTAGGGCTTCCACATATTGTTTATTAAGGTTATCAGATTGCAAAGCATAATCGAAAATGCCAAGATCTCTTAACTTGCCTAAAGAATCGCTTAGGCTCTGAACAAGTTTATTCTTACTCAGATACTGTGCTTCTACAACTTGAAAACCCTTCTCTGCATTTTTTTTCTGAATATCATTCTTCGTTTCGTCTAATAAATCAGCAATTTCATTCGCAATGTTTGCTGCCATTACGGGGTCAGTATCTAACACCTTAATTTCAACAGACATAAATTCTGTTCGTCGAAAAGTTATATTTTCTGAATAGTTTTTATAAAGCTTAAAGTTTTTAAGTTCATCTGTGCTATCAATATTATAATGCCTCATTAAATTGAACTTAGATATAACCTTATCTCTAATTTTATCAGAATACAAAATCTGAATTAACTGCTCTGCCGACTCTTCTTCACCAAAGGCCAAAGGGTCTTTTCCATCATAAAGATTTTTTGAAAGTAGGGCTTTTGAAACTGAGTTTACTGTTGAAGGATAAAATATAACCGTTGATTTGAATTTCGGTTTAATAAAGTAAGGTGTGGAAAATACAATGGCACTTACTGCCGCTAAACCAACAAATATTGCGATGTGCCACCGCCATTTGAACAAAAATCCGAATACTGAAACCGACGAAAAATTAAATGAGGGAGACTCCTGTTGCGCCATTTTTTAAAATTTTTGTAAAAGTACTATTTTAAAACCTATCAAGTTTTCTTAGTAAACATTTTAAACAGTTCTTGTCGCTCATAATTGCTAAAACTTAACCAAAAAATGATGCCTACAATAATTATTTCAATAACAAAATTCCAGTAAACATTCGAAAAATAAGTTGATAAAGCATATGCTACGATGCCGGTTATGCCGAAATAAAGACCTGGTAAAATCCAACCTTTTAAGGGTAAAATCAAACTAAAGCTTTTGTAGCCCTTATAAATTTGAAAAACTACCACAAACAATTGTGTAAACAGCGTTGTATATGCAGCACCAACACTTCCGTAAATGGGGATTATATACAAGTTCATACTAAAATTAAGTATTACTCCTAAAAAAGAAACCTTGTTTAGAAAATTGATTTGGTGAGCCGCAGTAAGTAAAGTGCCAAAGACAAACATCATACAAAAAGGAAAAAAACTTAACATTAGAATTTTAAAAGTAGAAATTAATTCTGCCCCCATATTCGGATACATTAGTTGCATTAATGTTTCTGCATTAAAATATGAAATTGCAATAGCAACCCCACCGATAGAACCAATAATTATAAAGGCAACACTAACTAATTGATTTACATTGGTTTTACTTTCTATGGCACGAACTAACATGGGTAATAAGAAGCCACTTATTAATATTGGCGCCATATTTAATGCCTCAAGCAGCCTATATGCCGCTGCATAAGTATTGGTTTCTCTTGCCCCATTAGGCAAAAGATGCTCAAGCATTACTATATCAACTCTAGTGTAAATGCCCATTAAGAATGTTAGCATTGCAAAAGGAAGAGCTTTCTTAAGAACAGGAAGAAACAATTTTAGGTTAGGAGACCAACTTAAATTTTTTAGAATGGGTCTAACAATAACCAAAATTGTTGAAATGGTTAATACAAAAGCTGCTGTTTGAATGGATATTAGCGTAAAAATGTTGATCAACATTTTCTGATAGGGAATTAGCAAAAACGGAGCACCTATTAAAACCATCAAAAGCTTATCTAATACACTAAGTAAGCTATCTCTTTTATACTGATGCAAACCTGCTACCATGCTGCGAAAAAAGATTATCCAAGAAAGTAGAATTTGGTTAAAACCAATGAGTATTAAGGCATAAAATTCGTCTGAGGTATGACCCAATAATTTTCCAGCTATTAGTATTACGAAAAAGTATAATACTATAAGCAAAATTCTTAAGGGAATTAAAACTTGCAACGTTTTATTTAAAAAGCTACTACTTACTGCCAACTCTCTAAGATTAAATGAGGTTGTACCTAAATCTAGTAAAAAACTGAAAATAAGGGTTAGACTAAGTAAGCTAGAATACAGTCCATATTGCGCTCCCAATTCGATCTGCATCCCCCGATCAATAAAAAAAATCCATATTGGCTTAACCAATAGGTTAAGAGCCAATACTAAAATCGTATTTTTGTAAAAACTTTCTTTTTCCAATTGGGGCTGAAGCTATTTCTGATTGGCAAAATTCGGTTAAAAAAGCAATGAATTCAGAAAAACAAATCTATTTATCATCTTTTATTGCCTCTAAGTTTATAAATAGAAGAACTAACCCTAAAAAGTTATCCTTCTCCAATATTCTTATTTTCAAAAAGGATGAAATTGGCGATATGATAACCGCATTGCCTGTTTTCTCTGAACTTCGTAGACAATTTCCATCTGCAAGAATAACACTTTTTTGTAGACCCCTAATGAATGAGTTTTTAAAAAACGATCCCAATATAGATTTATTGGTAAATGATTTTAATGAACTGTCTGGAAACTATGATTTAATAATTGATTTACGAGGGGATTATAAAACAATCAAATATGCCATACAAATTTTTCCCAAATATCGGTTGGATAGGGGAAGCATACGGATAAGAAACAAAATTAATGCCACACAGCATGCTCATGAGGTTTTTACCAATCTAAACATTATTGCGCCTATTTTAGATGAGATTCCTCAAAATCCGCAAATAAAATTATATACAGATAAAAGAAATGAAGCTGTTGCAACGTTGTTTCTTCAGCGTAATTGCATAAACAACCGCTTTGCAATTCTTCATATTTCCGCAAGAAAAAAACTTAAGCGTTGGTCGGTTGATAAATTCATTGCGTTAGCAACTTGGTTGAAGCACACTAAAAATTTAGACATTGTTTTTGTTGGGGATAACCTAGAAAGAATTGACATTGACAGAATGCAGAAAAAAATTCCTTTTGCTACCTACAGTTTTGCTGGCGAAGGAAATCTGCTAGACTATGCAGCATTGGCCTCAAAATGCGCCATTATGATTGGAAATGATAGCGGCCCAATGCACATCGCAGCAGCAATGGGAGTTCCTGTTTTAGGGTTGTTTGGCCCTAGTGAACCACATTTATTTGCTCCTTACGGAGAAAAGGCCACCTACATTCATCATAAATTAAGTTGCAACCCTTGTGATCAGATAAATTGTGTACACCCAAATAACCCATGCATGAACCGCATAACGGTGGAAGAGGTTTTGGAAAAGATTGAGTATATATTAACTACTCCTGTTTCGAGCCTTTAGCAACAATAAAGTGATTAACACCAACGCCTCCTATGCTGAGCATTTTAACATCAGAGAAAGTTTCGTTAAATACCATCATTAATTGCTTAAGCGCCTTCTTTTCGTGAAAGCTATTTGTCACAACATTCATAATTATTAATCCACCATCTTCCAAACCTTTTTTAATTAGTTTTATAAAATAAGCTGTGAAAAACGTTTCTGGAACCTTTAGATCCACAAACAAATCAATTAAAATAAGGTCGAATTTGGCAGAATTGTGTATTAAAAATTCAATAGCATCCATATCAATTACCTCAGCTATTTCCATATACGGTTTGAAATGGCGTTCACCCAATTCAATAATATTTCGATCTCCTTCTACCCCAATAATTTTGCCTGAAAAACCATATTTGTGCTTTAAAAGCATGGGAACTGAACCTGTGCCATAGCCCAACATTAACAGCGACTTAAATTTGGAAGCCTCAAGTTTAAGCTTTATAAAGGCCGCATCGAATGCCATTTGCAAAGTTCCATGAGAATAATTGGCACGTTTACCGTTTAATCGCTTTCTGCCATTTCTCATAGTAACTACTAAGTAATTATTATATTTCCCTATTCTCTCTTCGAGTTTCACCTCTACAAAGTAGCTCAATAATTTGATGAAAAAACTATATGGCATTATGGATATTCCTTCAAAAGTAGATAAAAAAATAGCGCCCAAATTGAGCGCTATTTCATAGTTATGTTAATTAAATTACGACTTCTGGAAAGTTTTCGTAATTATGGTTCCGGTGTTATTAGAATAACGCAAAACATACGTTCCTTTTGGTAAATTGTTTAAAGGAACTTGAACTGTGTTGGTTAAGCCATTAAAGTTTTGAGTTAAAAGACGCTTACCAATTACATTAAAAACTTCAATTTTACCCTCTTTGAATCCTGAAAGTTTAACATTAATTTCTGTACTCGCAGGATTTGGATAAATATTTAAGACCCCTTTAACTACATTTTGGGTGTTTGTACTGTAAACATTTCCAACATATCTTGTTTGAACTGCGTTTGCTCTGTCTGATGGCTTAAAAACTCTAACCACAGCATTTCCGCTGCCTACTGAATTGTTTGGATAGAAATGTAAATCAATAGGAGCTGTGCCATTTGCAGGTATAGTAAAATCACTGCTGTCAGTAATTGGTGCATGACAGGTTATGTTATCGCAAATTGCAGCTTGCCAACCTTGTGGAAAAGAATTCTGGGTTCTTAACCAACGTAGGTTAATTGGGTTAGAAGTAAGATTTCTAATTGTACTATACGCAACTATTTCGAAATCAGTAGCTGAACCATTGGTAATCACCGTGTCAGCGGTTTCGAAAATAAAATCTTGGGCATATGTTGCTCCAATAGTGAAAACTAAAAACAGGGAAAGGATATATCTTTTCATAAAATTCTTTTCAATAAATAAACAAATGTTGTGCCAATAATTTTCAAAGGTAACTATCTTAAGCTAAAATCTAATGTATATGTCTTAGAGGGTTAAAAAATCTGGTAAAAATATTGTTAATTCAGACTATTTCTTCTTTAAATCTCCATTTTTTATGGACCTAATAAACTGTTGCCATGCAAATGGATTCATTAAAGAGGAAGGAATTGGGATACTTCCGCTGCCTACAAAATTGATTGGTTGCTGCCCGCCAGAAAAATACAATTTTTGAATTTGTTGCTGCATGTAGTATTTCTGATTTTCGTTAGCATCCATTCCCATCATGGCAGACAATTCATATAACTTGTCTGCCTGAAGGTTTTTTCTAGCAATTTCGTAACTATCGTCTGATACGTTTAAGGCTAAAAATGCCTCCTTAAATTGGGCTTTTGAAGGCCAAGGGTAAATTAAAGCCTCTGAAAGCATAATTGTATCCTTATCCATTAATTGAAAAATGGTTAAGAAATTATCGTTCATAACACTTGGAATAACGAAGGTATTTGGTTTGTAACCAATTGCTGAAAACTGAACGGTATCACCTTCTAAAACCACAAAAGAAAAAAAACCACGATTGTCGCTTACCGTACCTCTAAACCGGTTTTTAACCACAATATTTACATAGGTTACAGCTCTAATGCTATCGGTGGTTAAGGTAAGACCAGAAAATTGTATCGGCTCTCGATCTTTGTTTTGGGAAAAACCTAGAAAAGGCATCAAAAATAAACCAACAAATAGCAACAAATACTTCATAGAGAATACAAAATAGCGAAAAAATTCTTAAACACTTACTAGACGTTTTCGAAAACCAATTAATTGCAAAAATAAAAAAATGTATTGACACAAGATGTCAAAATCGTAAATCATATTTGTAAAAGGTTACCAAACCAGAAATATGCTACTAAAGGCAACTAAAAAAAAGATTTGGAAGTAGCCAAAAATTGAATTTTGTACTGATTAGGAATTATCTCAACAATATGGGCCATTAACTAATCTCAAACTGTAACTTTGATAAATAGAAATAAAAACATGAGTACCAACAACGACAAATTGAAAATGCTGCAAATGACTATCGACAAGCTCGAGAAATCTTACGGCAAAGGTGTAATTATGAAATTGGGCGATAAAAAGGTAGTTAACGTAGAGGTTATACCCTCTGGCTCAATTGGTGTAGATGTATGTTTAGGAATTGGAGGCTTTCCTAAAGGCAGAATTGTTGAAATATATGGCCCAGAATCTTCTGGTAAAACAACCCTTGCCATGCATGCAATTGCTGAAGCACAAAGAGCTGGTGGATTAGCAGCATTTATTGATGCAGAACACGCATTCGACAAAAAATATGCTGAAGCTTTAGGTATAGACACCGAAAACCTTTTAATATCTCAACCAGATAATGGTGAGCAGGCGCTTGAAATTGCGGATAACCTAATCCGTTCTGGTGCAGTGGATATCTTAGTAATTGACTCTGTTGCAGCGTTAGTTCCAAAGAACGAGATTGAAGGCGAAATGGGAGATTCTATGGTTGGATTACAAGCAAGATTAATGTCTCAAGCTTTAAGAAAACTTACTGGATCTATTTCTAAAACGGGTTGTGTGTGTATTTTCATCAACCAATTAAGAGAAAAAATTGGGGTAATGTTTGGAAACCCTGAAACAACTACCGGAGGTAATGCCTTGAAATTTTATGCGAGTATTCGGATTGACATTAGAAGATCTACGCAAATTAAAGACGGTACAGATGTAACTGGTAATCGTGTTAAGGTTAAAGTGGTAAAAAATAAGGTTGCACCTCCATTTCGTGCTTGCGAATTCGATATAATGTACGGTCATGGTATTTCTAAAGAGGGCGAAATTGTTGATTACGGCTCTGAATTGGGAATATTAAAGAAAAGTGGTAGCTGGTACAGCTATGGCGAAACAAGATTAGGCCAAGGTAGAGATGCGGTAAAACAACTATTAATAGATACACCTGAATTAGCAGGCGAATTGGAAGCCAAAATTAAAGATGTACTTTCTCCACAACTGCTTGCAGAAGAGCCTTCGAAGGAAATAACTGAATAAGGTTTTCTGAAATCGGTAACGATTATCTCCTAATCTGAAAAGCCGACTGAAAAGATCAGTCGGCTTTTTATTTTTTAGGATGAATTTAATTTTG
Organism: Bacteroidota bacterium; assembly: GCA_036804105.1. GTDB lineage: Bacteria > Bacteroidota > Bacteroidia > UBA7662 > DAIRTB01 > DAIRTB01. Next base: position 10,866 of record DAIRTB010000035.1, read on the forward strand.
TAGCGGTAAGCATATCTATTTGCAATTTTCAAGCCAATAAGCAACAGAATCGCTGGTAAATACTTGTTTTTCAGTGCTCCAAGCAGCATTTACATAGATTAGTATTGCAGCAATATCTTCGTCTAAAAGTATTTTGTTTCCAGGCATGGGAAGATTGTAAGTTTTGTTGTTTACTACAATTGGTCCCTTCAAACCGTTCTTAATAACACAAGCGGTTGCTTTATTATCGGCTAGATAATCTGAGCCAGCCAATGGTGGAATT
>DAIRTB010000036.1:0-11043 GCA_036804105.1 Bacteroidota bacterium
GGACACATGTTCCATGTTTCGGGCTCACTATCCACAAAAATTGGAATAGCTCCTTGGTATAAAATAGGATTTGCAGAGGCAGAAAAAGTAAAACTTTGGCAGATAACCTCATCTTGATACCCAACACCCAAAATAACCAAAGCTAAATGGATGGCTGCGGTTCCAGAGGTTAGCGCTGCCGCATTTCCAGAACCAGTAAACGATTGTAGGTCGTGTTCAAATCCATTTAGATTGGGGCCGAGGGGAGCAATCCAATTTGTGGTGAAGGCCTCTTTTACATACTTAATCTCGCTACCGCCCATATGAGGAGACGAAAGCCATATTTTTTCTCGCATTGCTATGATTTCAACTAGTTTGATGCAAAAATAAAGGAAACTAAGACAGCTATGTGTGTATAGGTAAAATATAATTGGGCAAAAAAAAGATCGCTCTTTTGGAGCGATCTAAGTAAATTATTTTTTTGATTATTTTTTGTAATCGAATTGAATATAATCATCGTTCAAACCAACACCAACTTGACCATTGTCATTAACTTGAGTTATTTTGATAATTGCATAAGTTGAACCACCACGTAATCTAGCAATAAAAATGTCTCCTGCAACTACGTTTCTAATATCGTTATTGATAGTTCCGCTAGCAAATGCTGTTGCAGCTGTTGATTGACTTGCAGAATCATAATCATAGTTATTTTGTTGAACAAAAGTAGTGTTACTTCCTTCATCTGGAGTCCATCCTTTTTGGTAAACTGGGGGTAGACCAGTGTTATCCTGCATATCACCAGTATTTGATGCAGATGCAACACTAACATTGTTTACTAAATCAAAAGCCCCGTTTTGAGTTCCTTGACGGTTATAAATTCTTTTTCCAGTAAATTCTTGTATAGTGGCTGAACCTGCTACTGTTACTCTTAAGGTTCTTGAAGCTTTCAGATTATCGTTATCAGTAACGGTAAATTCGTAATTGTAAGCACCAACCACTAAAGGAACTGTGATTGTAATTGTATCTCTTAAGGTCTCTCTACCACCTCCTGTTAATTGTTCAGGATATCCAGTTAAATTTGCACCATCTCTAGAAATGTTAAATTCTTTAAGGTTTTTATCTGCTTTTTGAGCTAGAATAACTACCGTAAATTGTGCGCCTGGAGTTGTTGTAAAATCTGCTGTTTCAAAACCATTTCCTGCAATAAAATCAATTGTTGGGTTTGGAATTACATCATCCTCATCATCGCCGCAGCTAGAAAGGAACAGGGAGCTTGCTACAAGACCCATGGTAAATAAAAGACTTAATTTTTTCATATTATTATTTTTATAGTGCAAAGGTAATTTAAATTCTCTGTTAAAAAAAATTAAGTTAAATTAAGGCTTCAAAACATACACATTTTAGGTTATCATTAACAAAATGTTGTAAAAAGGGTCAGCATGCTTAAGTAATTATTTGAATTAATAGCTAATTCCAGTAGCTTGTTCGCTAAATTCCCACAATTTATTCGCTTCTTCTTTGCTTGAACCTAATTTTGAAACCTTAGCTTCTTTTTGATTCTTGTAATATTTTCCAGTTTGATTTTCAATTCCAACATTACTTGCTACGAAAATGCTTGTTCTTGCACCCTTTGCTGCATCAATTAGAAGCGGAGCTAAAAGCTTGAAAATGAAATTCCAAGTGCCTTTGGAGTTTTTTGCAAAGCCAGTATTTACAACTCCGGGATGAAGACTGTTTACGGTAATGTTTGTATCCCTTAATTTTTCTGCAAGTTTATTGGTAAAAAGCACGTTATAAAGTTTCGAAAGGCCATAGCGTTGCATTGCCGAAAAACTCTTATCTGCATTCATATCTTGCCAAGGAATAGATTGCGGCATTCTGTGTGCCTCAGAAGAAACATTTACAATTCTTGCCGATGGCGTTGCTTTTAAAACTGGCAACAACATTCCCGTTAACAGAAAATGACCTAAGTGATTCACTCCAAGCATGTACTCAAATTTATCCTTAGTAAGTTGTTTCTCTTGGGTTATTAATCCTGCATTGTTTACTAAAACATCTAAATGTTGATGCTTACTTAAAAACAAGGCTGCTGCAGAACGCACATTTTCTAAACTACCTAAATCCATTAAAAGAATCTCTGTTGATGCACCTTTAACTTCTGCTATAATCTCTTTTTCTGCTACTTCTGCTTTATTCTTAGATCTGCAAGCTAAAATAACATGATAGCCCAATTTTGCAAGACCTTTTGCAGTTTCTAAGCCAATTCCGTTATTTGCTCCTGTAATTAATGCATTTTTTATCATTTCGATATTTTTCTGCAATTTAGTACAATCTTTCTCCACCTATGTTTGAAAAAATCATTCTATACTTCGAATCAATTCCATCAGCTCATAGAACAGCAATATTGGTGGGTGGTCTTACCTTGTTTTGGATTTTAGAACAAGCAACTCCATTTGTAAAAGATCCCTACCCAAAAAGTAAACATGGAATCCAAAATTTGCTTTTCACGCTTTTTGGTTTGGTAATTAATCTTGGTTTCGCATTTCTAATTGTTTTAGCTAGCGATTTTACTTCAGCAAATAAATTTGGGCTATTAAATATAGTCGAAATGCCGCTTTGGTTGCACTTTCTTTTTGCCATGCTTTTGTTGGATTTAATTGGTGCTTATTTCATCCACTGGCTGGAACACAAAATACCCTGGATGTGAAAAATACATGCCATTCACCATGGAGACGAACATGTTGATGTTTCAACAGCGCTTCGTCATCATCCTTTAGAATTCATTTTGAGAGCTAGTTTTACGGTTTTAGCTGTTTTGGTTGCCGGCGTTCCCATTGGAATGGTAATGATTTATCAATCGCTTTCTGCATTGTTCTCTCAGTTTAATCATGCCAATTTGAACACGCCAAAATTACTTTCCAAAACTATAGGCAAAATTTTTGTATTGCCAGACATGCACAGAACGCACCATCATTTCGAAGCTCCTTACACCGATCGGAATTTTGGCAACATCTTTTCTATTTGGGATAGATTTTTTGGCACTTACATTTACCAACATCCTTCAAAATTAAAAATGGGGCTCGATATTTTTCAACGAAACAACATCAACCCACAAAAAATTAAGGAAATGATTCGATTTCCCTTCATCTATAAAAAAGAAAACTAATTTGCTTCTTGGCTAAATGCTTTGTTGATTAATTTCTAACTTCGCAACACACATTAGCTTATGAAGATCAACAAAATTTTAGTAGCCAATCGAGGTGAAATTGCTTTGAGAATAATGCGCTCAGCTAAAGAAATGGGCATTAAAACAATAGCTGTTTATTCTGAAGCCGATAGAGGAGCTTTACATACACGTTATGCAGATGAAGCAGTTTTACTTGGTCCAGCACCATCGGCTTTGAGCTATTTACGAGGCGAAAAAATTATTGAAGAGGCTTTAAGATTGGGTGCTGATGCCATTCATCCAGGATATGGATTCTTATCTGAAAATGCAGAATTTGCTAAATTGGTTGAAGCATCCGGATTAATTTTCATCGGACCATCTTGGAAAAGCATGGAGATGATGGGCAATAAATTGGCGGCAAAATCTGCCGTTGAAAAACACAATATTCCGATGGTGCCTGGAACTCCAGGTGCTATTACCGATAAAAAACTTGCCAAAGAAATTGCTCTTGAAATTGGTTTACCTGTTCTAATTAAAGCAGCAGCTGGAGGCGGCGGCAAAGGCATGAAACTCGTTGAGGATATTGATACCTTAGACGAAATGATTGATTTAGCCATCTCTGAGGCACAAAAATCTTTTGGTGATGGAGCAGTTTTTATTGAAAAGTTTGTAACCAAACCTCGCCACATCGAAATTCAAGTGTTTGGCGATCAGCACGGTAATGTGGTTCACCTTTTCGAAAGAGAATGTTCTATTCAGCGCAGACACCAAAAATTAATTGAAGAAGCGCCATCGGCTGTTTTAACTCCAGAAGTTCGGGAGAAAATGGGTGAAGTTGCCGTAAGAGTGGCTAAAGCTTGCGGCTATTACAATGCTGGCACCGTTGAATTCCTGCTCGACAATCAAATGAATTTCTACTTCTTGGAGATGAATACCCGTTTGCAAGTTGAACACCCAGTTTCTGAATTAATAACAGGTTTAGACTTCGTAAAAGAGCAAATTAGAGTTGCAGAAGGAGAACCTTTGAGTTTTAAACAAGAAGATCTTAAAATTCTGGGTCATTCCATTGAATTGAGAATCTGTGCAGAAGATCCAGCAGAGAACTTCGTTCCAGATATTGGTAGATTAAATACTTACAAAAGACCTCAAGGAATGGGTGTTCGTGTGGATGATGGTTTTGAGGAAGGCATGGAAATTCCGATTCATTACGATCCAATGATTGCCAAACTAATTGTTCACGGCAGAGATCGGAACGATGCAATTAACAGAATGGTGCGAGCTATTGAAGAATATCAGATTTCTGGAGTAAAAACCACGCTTCCTTTCGGCAAATTTGCCATGCAAAACGAGCATTTTATTTCTGGCGATTTTGATACCAATTTCATAAAAGCGCACTTTACACCAAATATGTTATCGGAACAGAAAGTAGAAGAAATGGAGGTTGCTGCAGTAATTGCGAATTTATTTTCTCAGAAAAGCACTCCAAAAGCAAACGAAAAATCAACTCAAAACGAATTTTCTTCTTGGAGGATTAACAGAACTCGGTTCTAGTTGCCCCGTACAATAACTTGTGGTGTTTGTACTTCGTTGCTAAAATTTCCAGCTCGATCTTTAATTTTTACATTGTAAAACAAAGTATCCACTGCAACACCTGGTCTCCTGAAAGTATTGGGAATGGTTATAAAAATTTCGCCCGAAATGGCTTTGTTTTTGCCATCTGGCGTAATTACCTGCATTCTGTAATTGTAATCAATTGGCGGAAAACCAACTCGAATATCCTGAATCAGCACATCATTTGTGGTATCAGATTGGGGTAACCCTAAATCGCCATCGCCATCTGTAAAGGTGAAACCTAAAATTATGCTGTCTCTGCCTTCACGCACATCGTTTGGAGCAATTGATTTAAAGGTAATAACTGGCTCATTGGGAAAAGAAACTGGATTTGGACAACCCTGCAACAAAAACATGGAAGCCAATAAACCGAATAACACTAATTTTGTAACTGTTGCCATAATTTAATAACTCTTCTTTGTGCCTTTTGTTATCGAAAACGAATTTAGTTTATTTCAGTTAAAACCCGAAAGTTTTGAAGAAGCTGCTATAGCTGTTTTCAAATATCAGTTTAAACATAATCTCGTTTATCAACTTTTTGCACAACAATTTATTGCCGATGTTAATTCCGTAACCAAATTATCTCAGATTCCTTTTTTACCAATTGAAGCTTTTAAAACCAATTCGGTAAGATCCGGAGATTTTGTTGATGAAGCTATTTTTACCTCCAGCGGAACAACTAGTTCGAATACATCTAAGCATTTTGTAAAATCGCTAAAAATTTACGAAGCCTCTTTTAATCAAGGGTTTAATTATTTTTATGGTGATGTTGAAAACTACTGTATTCTAGCTTTGCTTCCCTCCTACTTGGAACGCAATGGTTCTTCGTTGGTTTATATGGCCGCTCATCTCATTAAAAATTCAAAGAATCCAGCGTCTGGTTTTTATTTAGATGATTTTGAATTGTTGAAGCATACAATTTTAGATCAAGCACAAAAAGGGAAGCAGATTCTTTTAATTGGCGTAAGTTTCGCTTTGCTCGATTTTGCAGAGCAATTCCCATTCGAAATGCCCAAAGAAACGATTATTATGGAAACGGGTGGAATGAAAGGTAGACGGAAAGAAATTATTAGAGCGGAACTACATCATACATTAAAAGAAGCCTTTGGCTTAGCCGAAATCCATTCTGAATATGGAATGACCGAACTGCTTTCCCAAGCATACTCTACTGAAAAACAATTGTTTAACTGCCCACCGTGGATGCAAATTTTAATCCGAGAAGCCGATGATCCGCTTGCATATGCACAAGATGGAGTTGGTGGTGGAATTAACATCATAGACCTAGCAAACCTACACAGTTGCAGCTTTTTAGCTACCTCAGATTTAGGAAAATTGTATGCTGATGGCTCTTTCGAAATTCTAGGCAGATTCGATGCTTCGGATGTTCGTGGCTGCAACCTTTTGGTGCAGTAAATTACATCATCCCTTTTCTGCGCAATAAGAAAGGCATTAAAACTTGCTGAAATCCGAGATTTATATCTGCTTCAACAAAGTCGATTTTGTATTGTCCGCAGCGCATTTTCAACTCTTTTTTCCAAGCATCTAATTGCTTTCTGTACTCCGCTTGTACTTGAAAAGGGTTCAACTTCAATCGCTCTCCTGTTTCCATATCAATAAAAATATGCGGACGATTATCGAAATCTAAATTTACTTCTTGCTTCTGATCAACCACATGAAATAAAATTACTTCGTGTTTATTGTATCGCAAATGTTGAAGTGCTTGAAACAATTCTGAAGCATCTGTTCCCGCATCAAACATATCAGAAAAAATAATTACCAGACTTCTGCGGTGAATCATATCGGCAATTTGATTCAAATACGCTACGGCCGATGTTCCTCTTGGAGCTTTTGGTTTCACCATTTGCTGCTCCAACTCGTGAATCAACAATTTGTGATGTGCTGTACTAGATTTTGGTGCATGATGTAATTCCAGCTTATCAGAAAAGACGCTTAAACCAACGGCATCTCGCTGATTTTTAAGCATTTGCATAATAGCAGCGGCAGAAAGGGCGGAGAAGCGAATTTTATTATCCCCATTTTCTGGAAAGTACATAGACGACGATGCATCTACCACCAACTGGCAACGGAGATTGGTTTCTTCCTCAAATCGTTTTACAAAAAGCTTATCGGTTCTTGAGTATAACTTCCAATCGATATTCTTTACAGATTCTCCAGTATTGTACAACCTGTGCTCAGAAAACTCAACTGAAAAGCCGTGAAAAGGCGATTTGTGTAAGCCTGTAATAAATCCTTCTACAACTTGGCGAGCTAAAAACTCCAGCTTGCCGAACTCTTGTAACTTTTCTGTAGGGATTTGTTGATTCATGGTTACAAATTAAGGTAAATTATTTTAGTGATCTGATTTAGCTAACGAAAAAAAGAACCAATAGTTACCTCGAGAATATTTAATTAAGAAATTGCAGCTCTAATTCGGAGCAATTTTTCCATTAAGACTTCCATTTTATCCAATTGAATCATGTTAGCACCATCTGAAAGCGCAACTTTTGGATTTGGATGTGTTTCTAAAAACAGGCCATCGGCACCAACTGCAATGGCAGCTTTGGCAATGGTTTCAATCATTTCTGGCATGCCACCCGTTACGCCAGAACTTTGGTTGGGTTTCTGAAGCGAATGCGTAACATCCATAACAACAGGAACATTAAACGATTGCATTTCTGGAATTCCCCTAAAATCTACCACCATATCTCCATAACCTAACATGGTGCCTCTTTCGGTTAGCATTACATTCGGGTTTCCACTTGCGATTATTTTCTCAACTGCATGTTTCATGGAAGAAGGTGCTAGAAATTGACCCTTTTTTATGTTCACCATTTTACCAGTTGCTGCTGCAGCCAAGAGTAAGTCAGTTTGTCTACAAAGAAAAGCAGGAATCTGGAGCACATCCACATATTTTGCAGCTAAAACAGCTTCATCGGCAGCGTGAATATCTGTGATGGTTGGCACACCAAGCGATTTGCCCACTTTTTGAATAATTTCTAACCCCTTTTCATCGCCAATTCCAGTAAAAGAATCTAACCTAGACCTGTTCGCTTTTCTGTACGATGCTTTGAAAATGTAGGGAATTTGAAGTTTATCGCAAATCTTCAACATGGTTTCTGCAACTTCAAAGCACAATTCTTCAGATTCTACCACACAAGGGCCAGCTATCAGAAAGAAATTCCCGCTATCAAGATGCTTTAAATTTGGTATATTCTGTAGTATGTTGTTTCTCATTGTTGATTTTTGATTTTTGATTCTTGATGGTTGATGTTTGGATTTTGGATGCTTGATGCTTTCCCGAGGGCGTATGCAATACACCCCTACGTATGCCAACACTATTCACTTTTCACTATTCACTTTTAAATATTCGCTTACCACTTTTAACTAAGGAATATCCATAAACTTATGTGTTTGTAGGGAAACTCTCCATTTCGGGTGTGCCTTTACATAATCAATTATTAGCGGCATCATTTTTTGCATTCTGCTCCATTCTGGCTGGAGAAAAAGTTTACAATCTGGGCCAACTTGTTTCGCATGAGTTTCGGCCCAGGCAAAATCGTTCTTATTATAGACTACCACTTTCAGTTCGTTAGCTTTTTCAAGAACCTCCGGCTTTGGTGCCATAAACTTTTTTGGTGAAACACAAATCCAATCTAAATATCCAGAAAGTGGGTAAGCACCTGAGGTTTCGATACTTAAATAAAAACCTTTACTTTTAAAAGCTGATGTAAGTTGAGTTAAATTGTACATTAGAGGTTCACCGCCCGTAATCACCAAAAATTTTGCAGGATGTGCTGAGGCCGCTTCCAATAGTTGCTCAATTGGCAAAACTGGATGAGTTAATGGATCCCAAGATTCCTTTACATCGCACCAAGAACAGCCCACATTGCAACCTGCTAAGCGAATAAAATAAGCCGCAGTTCCTGTATAAGCGCCTTCACCTTGAAGGGTGAAAAACGATTCCATAACCGGGTAAGTGCCCGGCTCCAACTCAGGAATAATAAGTTCCTTTGGCCGCATGTAAGGTATTTAATAACAGCATGGCAATTGTCATAGGGCCAACTCCACCGGGAACAGGAGTAATGTATGAAGCTTTTGGCGCAACACTTTCAAAATGTACATCGCCTTTTAGTTTAAAGCCTGTTTTGGTTTCAGAAGATTCCACTCGAGTGGTTCCCACATCTATTATTACCACACCTTCTTTAACCATATCGCCAGTTAAAAATTCTGGTTTACCAAGGGCAGCTATAATAATGTCTGCTTGTTGGGTAATATCGCTCAAGTTGGCCGTTTTGCTATGGCAAAGTGTTACGGTTGCATTTCCTGGATTTCCGTTTCTGCTTAAAAGTATGGAAACCGGTGTACCAACGATATTGCTTCTACCGATAACCACGCAGTTTTTTCCAGTTACATCAATTTTATAGGCTTCCAAGAGTACTAAAATTCCGTGAGGTGTGGCGGGTAAAAATCCAGGTTGGTTTAATACCATTCTGCCAAGGTTAATGGCATGAAATCCGTCAACATCTTTGGTATGCTTTATTTTAGCATTTACCTTTTCTGGCGAAATATGTTTTGGTAAAGGAAGCTGAACAATAAAACCATCAATCGATTTGTCTTTGTTCATCAATTCAATTTCTTCCAGAAGTTCTTTTTCTGTAATGGTATCTTCAAGGCGAAGTAAGGTAGAGGTAAATCCAACTTCCTCGCATGCTTTCATTTTGTGCGCAACATAGGTTTCGCTGCCGCCATCGCCACCCACTAATATAGCGGCCAAATGAGGTGCAGATTTTCCAGCTGCAATTAAAATGTCAACTTCTTTACTTATTTCTTGTCGAATTTCGGCTGAAACAGCCTTTCCGTCTATTAACTCCATAATTAATCTAATTTTAAAACGGCCATAAACGCATTCTGAGGAACCTCTACGTTACCAATTTGGCGCATCCGTTTTTTACCTTTTTTCTGCTTTTCAAGCAATTTTCTTTTTCTGCTGATGTCTCCACCGTAGCATTTTGCCGTTACGTCTTTTCTTAATGCCTTTATGGTTTCACGAGCAATAATTTTAGCTCCGATTGATGCCTGAATGGCAATATCAAACTGCTGACGAGGAAGTAATTCACGTAGTTTGATACACATTCTTCTACCTAAATCGTAGGCTTTATCGGCATGAATTAATGCCGAAAGTGCATCTACAGGATCGCTGTTTAAGCGAATATCCATCTTAACCAACTTAGATTCTTTGTATCCAATTGGAGAATAATCGAAAGAAGCATAACCTTTTGATATGGTTTTTAATCGATCATAAAAATCGAAAACAACTTCGCCAAGTGGCATTTCAAACATCAATTCTACACGGGAGGTGGTTAGATACGTTTGGTTAATCAACATACCTCGTTTCCCAATACAAAGCGACATGATATTGCCAACAAACTCGTCTTTGGTAATTACTTGTGCCTTAATAAATGGTTCTTCAATAAAATCTATTCTAGAAACATCTGGCAAATCAGATGGATTGTGCAACGTTAGAACTTTGCCATCAGTTAAATGCGCAATGTAAGAAACGTTGGGAACAGTGGTGATTACCGTCATATTAAACTCACGCTCCAATCTTTCTTGCACAATCTCCATGTGGAGCATGCCCAAAAATCCACAACGGAAACCGAATCCCAAAGCTGCAGACGATTCAGGTTCAAAAACCAAAGAAGCATCGTTAAGTTGCAATCTTTCCATCGCTTCTCTTAATTCTTCAAACTCATCGGTATCAACGGGGTAAATACCAGCAAATACCATCGGTTTTACTTCTTCAAAACCATCAATTCCAGCTAAACAAGGCCTTTCAACAGAGGTGATGGTATCTCCTACTTTTACTTCACGAGAATCTTTAATACCTGATATAATATAACCTACATCACCCGTTAAAACTTCTTTTCTTGGTTCTTGTCCAAGCTTCAAAATTCCAATTTCCTCTGCCCAATAAGTTTTTTCGGTATTAACAAATTTAACCTTTTCGCCTTTGGAAATTTTCCCACTAAAGATTCTAAAATAAGCTACAACTCCTCTGAAGTTGTTGTACATTGAATCGAAAATTAAAGCTTGAAGTGGTGCGTTTGGATCTCCTTTTGGAGCCGGCACTTGTTCTACAATTGCTTCTAGTATTTTATCAACTCCAAAACCAGATTTACCTGAAGCAGGAAGAATTTCATCCCGACTGCAACCAATTAAATCTACGATTTGATCTTTAACCTCTTCAGGACTAGCAGAAGGCAGATCCATTTTATTTAGAACCGGAA
>DAIRTB010000037.1:0-2294 GCA_036804105.1 Bacteroidota bacterium
ATCATAACTTTTAGAAACTCCATTTTCATCTACTATTACGCCTTTAGGTGAAAATGGCTCATTGTCTTTGTAATCTGGAATTCCATCACCATCGGTATCCAAAGTTTCGCCTTTAGTACTTACTGTTGCTCCAGCTGGGGTATTAGGCTCTTTATCAAAAATATCCGCAACACCATCGCCATCAGTATCTGTTGTTGCGTCTTTAATTCTTCTTTTACTATCAGCAATGTCGTCTTCAATTGCTGCAAGTGGATTAACCCACCAAAGTGCATCTTCAGATTTGCCTAAACGGAAATTTAGATTTAAGGAAGTGAAATTAACATTGTCGAAATCTGTTGTGTTATTTACTACAACAGCACCGCCTGGTGCAGCACCATTTGCTCTAACAATACTAAATGTCAATTGACGTGAATCTAGATAATCGTTAGCCTGAGCATAGAAAGTGGTTTCTAAACCAAGTGCAATTCTTCTATTAATTTTATATTCAACTCCGCCACCAAAACTTATTCCAATATTTGTATTTCTTTTTCCACCTGAATAAGTATGTCCATCTGTCTCATAATCACCATCAAAAATATTTTTTAAATCGGCTCTTCTACCTTTATCGTCTTTAGAATAATCTAAACGACCACCTTGTGTTATATCACGAAAATCGTAAGCATTACCACTTCCATCTAATGCATCAACCTTAACTAAACTAGACATAAAGTTTGGACCAGCGAATAAATATAAATTCCACCTGTTTTCTCTTTTGAAGAAGTTTAAGTTGTTCATGGATACAACGCCTTGAAGACCAACGTTAATCAGATTGGTTTTATAGTTGTAAACAAAAGGAGCATTGGAATAATTTGCATTGGCGTTATTCACACCGTTTAATGCATCGCTTGCTGCATTAAGTTGACCCACAACAATTGCAAAGTCGTCTCTTCCGAATGCATTGCCAAAAGTACCAATTACTCTGGCGGAGAAAGTGTGCCCAAACGATTTTCTTACATTCAAACCAAAGCCTAAGCCTGGAAATGTTGATCGAGTATCGCCTGATACGGATAGATGGCCAATATTGACACCAATTGCCCAATTGTCTGGTTTTCGTTCTCTAAGGGTATTAGAAGACGCTGAGGTATTGGAAGGTGAACTTCCAGAATCCACTGATGTGTCTTGGGCTAAGGACAAACCAAAGGTAAATAACAAAGCTCCTGTTAGAAGTACTTTGTGAGAGAGGAATAATTTTCGCATAATAAACAGTTTAATCAATTAAGTTCAATTCTTTTAATCACTTTGATGCAAAAATAGTCTAATTTTCTTTACAAACAAGTTTTACTGGGTTAATTATAAAAAAATTAACCCTTAGAAAATGTTGTACTTACTACTAACTCCTTACTGTTGGTCGTGTAATCATAAAATCCTTTCCCAGATTTAAGCCCTAGATTGCCAGCAGTAACCATGTTTACTAGTAATGGGCATGGAGCATATTTTGGATTTCCAAAACCATTGTAAAGAACTTCAAGGATTGCTATACAAACATCTAAGCCAATAAAATCTGCTAATTGTAGAGGGCCCATAGGATGAGCCATACCTAATTTCATTACAGTATCTATCTCTTTAACGCCAGCCACCCCTTCAAAAAGACTATAGATTGCCTCATTAATCATAGGCATCAGTATTCTATTGGCCACAAAACCAGGGTAATCATTAACCTCAGTAGGTATTTTCTCTATTTGATTGCTCAAGTTCATTATATTAGCCACCGTTTCTATAGAGGTTTGATATGCTCTGATAACTTCAACTAATTTCATAACTGGAACTGGGTTCATGAAATGCATTCCAATCACTTTTTCGGGTCTTGAAGTTGATGCTGCAATCTTTGTAATTGAAATAGAGGACGTATTGGTGGCTAGAATGGCGTGTTTAGGAGCAAATTGATCTATTTGTTTAAAAATATTTAACTTAAGATTAACGCTCTCGGTAGCAGCTTCAATTACCAAATCGGCTGTTTTAACTCCTTCGTCAATCGTATTGTATGTTCTTATATTAGAGAGTGTATTTATTTTTGTTTCCGAAGTTATCTTTTCTTTTTGTTGCATTCTTTCTAAATTTTTAGAAATAGTTGCAATACCTTTTGATAATGCATCTTCTGATACATCTATAAGCGCCACTTGAAATCCATGCTGAGCAAAAACGTGAGCAATACCATTACCCATTGTGCCTGCTCCAATTACCGAAATGTTTTTCATGATTTTTTTGTCTATTAAAGTTTGTGTTTTCTTCCAGTACTTGGTAAGCAATTATATATC
>DAIRTB010000037.1:2304-8669 GCA_036804105.1 Bacteroidota bacterium
CCCCATTTTTTCTTTTTTAGTTTTCAGGTATTCTATGTTATGAGAATTAGATTCAATAACCAAAGGAACACGTTCAACAATTTCTAAGCCGTAGCCTAGTAAGCCTGCTCTTTTCGATGGATTATTTGAAATGAGTCTCATTTTCGAAATCCCAAGATCTCTAATTATTTGTGCCCCTAAGCCGTAATCTCTCTCATCCATTTTGAAACCAAGGGCAAGGTTTGCTTCGATGGTGTCCATGCCTTGCTCCTGAAGTTTGTAGGCTTTCAGTTTATTCAATAGGCCAATTCCTCTACCTTCTTGATTCATGTAAACAATAACACCTTTACCTTCTTTCTCTATTAGTTGCATTGCTTGTTGAAGTTGCTCACCGCAATCGCATCTGCATGAACCAAAAATATCTCCAGTTAAGCAACTACTATGCACTCGTACCAATACTGGTTCATCTTTTTCCCAAGTACCTTTAATTAAAGCTAAGTGTTCTTGTTCGTTTGTTTTATTTTTGTAGGCTGCAAGTAGAAAATTTCCATGTTTGGTAGGCATTTCTACCATAATTTCTCTTTGAATCAATGTTTCTTTTTGAAGTCTATACTCTATTAAATCTTTAATAGATACAAGTTTCATGTTAAACCTAATTGCCATCTCTTTTAACTCTGGCAATCTTGCCATTGAACCATCAGGATTCATAATTTCGCAAATTACGCCAACTGGTTCAAACCCAGCTAATCTAGCAAAGTCTATTGCGGCCTCTGTATGTCCAGCCCTTCTTAAAACGCCATTTCTTTTAGCTTTTAAAGGAAAAATATGCCCAGGTCTTCCAAAATCTTCGGCAGTGGTTTTTGGGTCTATCATTGCCTGAATGGTTGCCGCTCTATCGCTGGCAGATATTCCGGTTGTACATCCTGGCCCCATATAATCTATGGAAACTGTGAAAGGGGTTTCATGCAGAGCAGTATTTGAGCCAACCATTAAATCTAGCTTAAACCTTTCAGTTAAATCTTCATGAATTGGAGCACAAATTAAACCTCTTCCATGAGTTGCCATAAAATTAACCATCTCTGCTGTAATTCCTCTTGCGGCACAAAGAAAATCCCCTTCATTTTCTCGGTCTTCATCATCAACAACAATAATCATTTTGCCGTTTTTGATTTCCAAGATTGCTTCCTCAATAGAATCGAGTTGAATTTTTTCCATGTTTTTTTTCTGATTTGCAAAGATAGTTATCCGTTTTATCGGTTTTTTCCGTTTTTTTATGTTTTGAAATCAAAACAAGCCAGATTCTCAATAAATGGAAGGATTATCGCAAAAAGTAACATCTGGTAATAAACTAAAGTTTCTAAGCGAACTGTTATGCAAAATATTCTTTTTTATTTTTCTTGCATCAATTTCTTTTTCTAAACCCGTTAATTCTCTTGCTGAAGTTGCTTTTTCTGCTGCCTATTTAATAGGTCTTTTTGCACCAAGAGTTTTTAAAGAAAGAATAGCAGCATTGAAGCAAAACAGCGGAATATGGTTTTTGCCTTTAATTTTCATAATTTATTTAATTGGAACTTGTTTTTCTACAGATTTTTCTGAGGCGCTAAAAGAATTGAACAGGAAACATGTTCTTTTTACAATGCCAATAATTTTAGGAACATTAACTTGGACAAAAAAAGATCGAAATTATGCTTTAGGAAGTTTTTTGGTAGGGGCTTTCGTAGCATTATTTGTATCATTTTACATGATGTTTATTGGTTTGGATCATCCATCGGCAACATATAAAGTTAAACATCAAAATAAGGGAACATTTAGGTTAGATTACGATCATCATTTTACCCCTACAGTTATTCTTAAAAATATATCAGCAGGATCTACAATTGAAGCCAATATTTGGGTTCTTTGCGCTGAAAACGATGGCTTATTGGTTTTATCAGGCGATGATAATATTGAGCGTAGGTATTACGATTCTACAAAATTAAATACTTGGCAGAATTTGAAATTTATTTCAAAAACCGATAGCTCAATAAAAGAGCTTAGAATTTATGGCCATCTTTTAAACAAATCGAAAGTTGCTTATTTTTCTAAACCTCAAGTTTTTTTAAACGGTAAGGATGTTTCGAATTCCCAAGAGGGAAAATTCGGCTTTCCTAGTCCTCTAATACAAAGACCACGATATGGATTGATTCTGGCCACTTCATTTTTCATAATTATTTTTTTGTTAGTTGAATATGGGGGGAAAGAAAATAGATATAAACTTTTAATCATACCCGCCGCAATTGTACTTTTTGCACTAACCATTGCAGATGCAAGAGCGGGTCAGATTGGATTGTTAATTATGTTGATTTCTTTTGCTTGGTTGCTTAGTAAAAGGCAGTCTAAAAACTCTTTTGCGCTTAGATTGGTCGCTTTATTATTTATTACAGGGGTTGCGCTAATTTATTTTCTAGTTCCAGCAATTAAAGATTCCGTTTTATTAGGATTTAATGAAATAACAAACGTAGCAAAGGGCCAGGAACTTCAATATAGCTCTATGGGTAAGCGGGTAATCTATTATCAGTATTATTTTCAAATAGCAAAAGAAAATCTTTTTTTTGGTTTGGGTACAGGGTCTTTGAAAGGAGTTAATCAAGATATATTTACGCAGCATGGAATTAGGTGGGATAAACCCCACAATCAATTTTTGGAATGGGTAATTCAGTTTGGCGTCATTGGTCTATCGCTTATACTATTATGCTGGACATTTTTCGTTAGGAGTTTTAGTAAAAAGGCAAAAGAATTTATAATTCCCTTTACGGGCCTCATGTTTTTTAGTATGTTTTTCGATGATACGCTTGGTACTCAGGCAGGCATGGCTATTTTTATTGGAATTTATTCGATATACCTACCAAAAATTCCTCTAAAAATTGATCATTCCACAAATAAAAAGGAAACCTAAAGTTTTACGAATTGCCTAAACGGTTAATAATTATTTCTCTTTGGTTTCAGCCAAAACACCTAACTCCAGTACACAGGATTGAAGATTTACTTACTGCTGCTATAAATGCAGGTATAAATGTAATTTTAATTACAAGACCTTGGTCAAAATATCCAGATCTCCAAGATCAGGTTAAAAATTTAGGCGGTGAGGTTTCCGAGATTAACAGTGCAAAGAGGTTAACCATTTATGAAGTTCCTGTTAGGAAAACGCTCATTCTGAAATTATTAGGGAACACACCAACCGGTTCACTTTTATTTAAAATGTGTTCCTTTACTTACTCATTGCTTTACGGCGAAAGGATAAATCAGGATTTCGGCTCTGATTTCATATCTTACTACAGTTCGCTGAACAAAAAAATCATTTTTTCAAAAACTGATGATTTAGTCTATATTTCATCGCCTCCTTTTTCTCTACCAAAGAAACTTCAATTTCTAAAAGCACATGTGAACAAAGTATTTTTCGAATTTCGAGATTTACCTTGGTATCCTAAATTTGCTTTTTGGAATGGAAACTATTTTATGCATTTGGTATGGCGCTTGCATAATTTAAACCCTGTAAAATGGGTCAAACACGAATCTATTGTAACTGTTAATCAGGCTATTGCAAGTTTATTTCCAAAAAGCAACCAAATTGAAATAATTCCTAATTTCGGAGAAACTTACGCAATTTCTAAATCAGATATTAGATTTAACTGGAAAGAAATTGTTTACTCTGGAAGATTTTTTAAACTTCAAGACCCTAATTTTTTGTTTTTTAGATGGATAATAGAAAATGAAGAAGCTCTGATCGAAAAGAGAATAAAGTTTGTTTTTTATGATTCTGATATTTTCCATCTACTTCCAAGTAAATTAAATAAATTGAAATTGAGCCCGGTTTTTGAAATTAGAGATCGAATTCCATTGGCAGATTTTAGGCATAAAGCTCAAGATTTCTATGGATTTCTTTATTTTGATTATAGTTCAAATCCCTTTATTAGCAGCACAAAAGCATGGGATTTAGCCAATTCTAACCTTCCTGTTTTTTGCTTCAATATGCAAGATGGGGAGGCATTGCGAATTCTAGAAAAAAGTAAAAAGGTTAAATTTTTAACTACAAAAAACCTTGTAGTAGCAGATTTTTTGGTTGATCAGCTTAATGATATTCCCCCTAAAAAGATAAATCCTAGATTAATAGCATACACTATATTTCTGAAAAAAGCCTTTAAAATAAATGATTGAGCAAGTTTTTACAATAAAATACAGCTAAACTTTCATCAAACTCTGCAAGAATTTCTCGGTTAATGGTTTTAATATTTTCGAAATCAATGCGATCGTTTAGAAAGTAGCCATTTGCTTTTACAGCCAATTCTGCTGAACCGAGTTTGCCATCCACTAAAACCTGTGTGCCAACTAAAAAACTTTCGTGGTTAATTCTATTCCAACCTTCAGCAAATTTTGTAAATGAAATGGTTAGTTTACTATGTGCCATCCAATTTAAATACTGAGTTTTGTTTGAGGTATAAATAATAGGAATTCCCTCCCAAAATCCTCTTTCCGACTTATCTAACGTATTGAAATAAAATCTGAAATGATGCTGCTTGTTTTTCGAAATGAAATTTTTATAAGCTATTAAATCTGTTTTTTTACTAAATTGTCCTAAGTAAATCCAATTGCATTTTTGTGATGTTCGAAAGTCTTCATAATAAAAATTATTAAAGAGATTGGGCAGAAGACCAATCTCTTTATTAAATACTTTAGAAAATTGATTTACCCAAGATTGCGAACCTGTTACCAAAAGAATTTTTTTCTTCGTGGATATATATTTGAATAGTAGAAAATTAATTTTTCTAATTGGTGATTTAATAACTGCAAAATCGAAACTGTGAAGTATAAATACTATTTTTTGCTTTCGTCTAAATAAAGATGCAATGTATGCAGGAATCCATACACGCTCTGTAATTAATAGAAAATCGTTCTTACAATTTCCTGCTAAAAACCATAGTTTCAGCCATTGTACTACGCCTTTAAATTTTTTTTGCTGATGATAGAGATCAAATTCGCCTTCATCGCCTAGAGAGAAAGAAAGTTGTTTAGCCCAAAATACTTGATGTTCGAAACCGCCACTTGCACTATTTCCGTGCGAAAAGACGCCCACTTTTTTCATCTGATTATTACCAGCTTGCCAAGTCCATTCTTAAAGAGATTATCTCCAGCGGTTTGAAAATGGTCGATTGTTTGCCTTTCGTTGTCTCTAACTTCAACTTTATAGAAGTAAACACCGTTGGCTAGTTTATCTCCAAAATCGTCGGTACCATCCCAGGCTAAATCGCTCATGTTTTGGCCAATTCTTAAATCGCCTATCTCATGCTTTTTAATGGTTTTAACTAGCTTTCCAGAGCTGCTGAAAATTTTAATTTGAAGATATTTCGGAATTTCTCTCCCTGTTAGCACAAAAACAAATCTTGTTTGAGTGGAAAAGGGATTGGGATAATTGTAAAAGTTAGATACTAAAGACTCGTTTATTACCTGAAACGTTCTTCCGGTTTTTTGCAAACTTGCCGGATTTCCGCTCACGTCGGTTCCCTCAACTGTAAGTTCGTAGAGACCATCTTGGGTGTAATTTGGTTTGTAATTTACTTTAATGGAGTTTTCTGTGGAGTTGATTTCTGTAGAAATTGATTCATCGTTAAAATAGATTCTCTCCGTAACTGTTTGATTTGGGTATTTTAAGAAAAGCTTAATTTTGGTTGTGTCGTTGTATTTCAGAAACTTATTATCATCCTTCAAAGAAATTTCGATATTTGGAGTTGGCGAAACAATTTCCATGTCGGCAATACTTCTGCCATCGAATGCCATTTCCAAAAGTGGTTTAGTAAAATCACTTTTGATAATAAAGGATGCATTTATAAAATTATTGTTCAAGGTTTGCTCAGGTTGATCGAAATTTGGGTTAAATACTAAACTTAAATCCACTTTTCCTTTAAAATCGCTTGTTGAAACTATGTTATTAAATGTGAGTTGATTACCACTTTCTAAAGGAGATAATCTCTGATTTCCGGATGCAATTATGTTTCTACTTTCATCCCTTAATTCATAGTTTACAAGCAGCGAATCGAAGCGTTCTTGACTTATATTCCTGAAGACCGCATTGATTATCAGGCTATCTCCTTGCATAAGGGTGTCTTTATGAACTATTGGAGAAATTCCAGTAACAATGGTTCCTTCTGGAATACCTTTATAAAGTACTGCCCAACTTTTTAGTTGTGCAATCTTTCTCGAACCGTTGTTTTTACTGAACGCATTAATTCTTATTTTTTGATATTGGCTTGCATTTAATTGCTGGAGTGAGGTATGCGTAGTAATGTTGGTGAATCCCGTGATAGGGCTAATTATTCCATTGCTGTCTATTGTTTCGAGCTGAATTATTACAT
>DAIRTB010000037.1:8679-10986 GCA_036804105.1 Bacteroidota bacterium
CCCTATCCATTCTGAAATATATCTACCTTGATTTCCGAATCCAGTAATTACTTTTGAAACTTCTGCTAAACCGTCTTGTGCGGGTGTAGGAGCAAAGATGGTATCTTCTAATGCCTGACCAGTTTGCATGCCTTTTCTACCAATTAAAACCCAAGAATGGAAATTGTCTGATATTGAGCTAATTAGGCTGGTATCAGATCCAATTGTTGTTAAGGCAGTAAGCAAGGTGTCGTTCCATAAATTGAATGCAACTGAGTTTCTTGTGTAAAGAGCAACGTAATCTCCTGTTGCAATACTATCATTTAGGTAGGCAACAAATAAATCTCTATCAGCCGCCAAAGAAGTATTGAAAACTTTATATCGGTCTCTGTTGCAATCGAACCTGTTATTGTAAGCAAGGGTATTTTGGTTAAAATCCATTACTACTACGCCATTTTTACAAACTCCAGGATTTAAAATATTGTTATTAAGTGCAATGCCTAAATTAGAAAGAGAATATCTGCTAATTTTAGCGGTTAAGTTGGCCGATATCGGAAAATATTTAAACTGAGAAAGCGTAGAATCGTAATTCACACTATCCAAAATGGTATTTTGAAGCTGCCATTCACTTGCTTGCCGCCATCCAAAATTAACTCCAGGAATATATGAGAACGAAGACATTTTCCATGCACCCCCATCAGGAATTGGTAAATCTAGTCTTGATCTCCAATAATAAACGTGAGAATCAATTTGAAGCAGTGCAAATTTTGCATCAGATATATTTGTGCTGCTAATGTTACTTGAAGTTTTTTTCCATGGGGAAGAAAAGTCTGCAACTGTGTCAATTTCAAAAATATAACCTAAACCGGTTAAATTGCTATTCTGAGATTGTACAATTAGCGAAACTGAATCGTTTCCAACAATTCCATAATTTACAGGACTTAATAACCGGATTCCATTTCCAGGAATAAAGATTTCTAGTTCTGCTTCATTGTTGGTTTCGTTAGTCTCAGAAATGATGTTTTGCCTATCTATTGTTACTTTAAATTTATTCAAACCAGCTGTTGTTGGGTCTTTGGTTTTGAAAACGTAATTAAAGGTGTCTTTGTAATGCGGTGCAAAAACCATTGAATCTACAATTATATTGCTAACCCCGCTCGGAAGGGTTCTCTCTATTCGAATACTTAGAGAATCGGAAATGGCTCTACCTATATTTTTGATGATGTAATTGAGCTTGAAAGAATCGCTTTCTGCACTTAATGCTGGGGTATTTATAAATATGTCGGTGTTTTTAATTTCGAAATCTGGAAGTGGAGCATTATAAATTTTAATTGCTGGGCAACCCTGATAAATAAATTGTTGCGCATGTACAATGTGCAATTCTGACGAGGGAACAATATAATTTCTTAAAGCCCTAGAAATTTGCTTCCCAATAGTCTCGCCATACAAAGAATCGCCAACTTGTTTATAAAGAGCTATTCCAAGTTGCCTTAAGAAAGATTCATATCCTGAACTGGAATTCGCTAACCACGATATTGTGCCATTATTCGGGTGAAATATGTATTCTTCTCCCATAGATTGACCAGAAAAACAATCGCCAACGGCACATCCATAAAATGCCATAAAAGGATATTTACCAGAATTGTTATGGTCTGCGGGCTCGCCAATATCCGGAATTATGCGTGTTGCTGCCCCATGCCCGAAATAATTGAAAATCGCTTTTCCTTTTGAGAGCTCTGCAACAACATCATCTTTAATTAGAGTTGGTCTAGGTACATTTTCAATTTCCTCATAACGAACAAAGTTGCCACCGAACTTAACTCCTTTCAATGCAGATTCAAAATCATTTAAATAAAGATTAAAGCGATCTCTTTCACCAATATTTTTTGAGCCACTAAGGTGCAAAACATCTTTCATCCAAAGTTCTCGTGGAGTGATGTCGTATTGAGTTAGTTTATTTAAGTAAATAAGAACTTCTTGGTTAGTGGTTGCCGCCAATCTACCGGTGCTCAAAGCAGGAACCTGCGCTTGATTTCCATTCAATCCAGCTGACAAAATAACATCGGATGCAGGCGAACCAAAGGCAGGAACCAAATTTAGGTTCATGTTATTACCAGAAAATAACAAGCTGTTTTGAAATCCTTTACCAATAATAAAAAGGTATTCTGGTTTTATACTTTGTTGTTGAATGGTGTAGCGCAAAAAGTTTCTAATGGCTAGCGGATGGTTTTCACCATAAAAAAATTGATCTGCAATCTGAGTATTGGTGACCAGTAATACATTATATCCTCCTCCAGCTCCAGATTGTCTGTAATTGGAAATAGCTTG
>DAIRTB010000038.1:0-10922 GCA_036804105.1 Bacteroidota bacterium
GTGTACAAAGCCAATGGTTGTTTGTGAAGCCAAACATGATTTGCTGGCCAATTTTTGTAATCATACGGTAAAATTGGGCTTGCGTAAAGTGTCGGCTTCATTGGATTGTCGATTAGGTTTTTCGCAACAAGGGCATGGTATCGCTCATCCCATTCATGTAGATAAAAATCTGATGCTGTGTAGATTCTTAAAACCAATCCGCAAAACATCAACAAAAAAACTGCCTTGCTGAAGTGTTCTTGCTTAAAAAATCGCCAAGAAAAATAAAATCCTAGCAAACAAAAAAACATCGTAATTATTGAATGCAGGAGGTTACTCATAAAAAGCCTGACAAATTATTTTAAAAATCTCAGCACCGTTTCCAGCAACTTATCTGAAACTTCTTGAAGCGTTTTATTGCCATCTAGTTTAATAATTGTTTCAGAATCTTGCAATTTTTGAAAGGCCAGCAGATAATTCTCTTTTACTTTAATCAAATTCCCTTCGGTCTCGTACATTTCTAAATCAGTTCTAGATTTCGAAATCCTTTCCATACTCATTTGTGGAGATACATCAATAAAGATGGAGGCTGTTGGTTGCAAAAGTTTCATAGCCTCGGCGTTTGCTGCTATAACCCAGTCCATATCCACGTGAACGCTGTGATAGGCAAAACTTGAAAAATAATAGCGGTCAGAAAGTACGATATATCCTTCTTCCAAGAGCTTGATCATTCCATTTTCTTGGTTCAGAATATGCTCTAATCTATCCGCAGCAAAAAGGGCAGCGATGGTTCTTTGATCTGCTGGGAGTTTTCCAGAAAAAATTTGACGAATCATTTTGCCAATTGGGCCATCTGTGGGTTCGCAGGTTGTATGAACCTTGTAACCTAAATCTATCAATTTTTGTGCGAGCAACTTTACTTGAGTGCTTTTCCCACTTCCATCAATCCCTTCAAGGGCAAAAAATTTTCCAGAATTACGGTTCATTCGTTTTTAATTATTGGCAACAAGCTCCAAAGATAAAGTCTCAACTTGATTTTGAAATTTTACTTGCAGCGCGAAATTACCCGGATATAAATAAGTTAGTCCATTAAAAGTGCTATTCAGCTGAAAATCATTACCAAACTTCTGTTGAAGTTCCAAAGCATAGGCTTCTTCAGCTGGGGTTGTAATTATCGGAGTTATTTTTATGGTATGCTTACCTTTTTTCAGCTCTATTTTCCGAACCTGAAGCAATTCGAGTTTTTCAGACAACAGATTTAATTCAAGATCCCCATCATTTGGAATACTCAAATTTAACTGCCAGGCTTCTTCTGGTTTTGGCTGAAACTTGGCGCTATAAATCCAATCAACCTTCAACACTTTTGGTTGTTTTACCACAAGCTTTTTTCTTTTTTTATTGCAGGATGATGAGCCATCTACAAGAAACCCTTGCTGCTTCATTTCTATTGGAGCCAATGGTAAAATGGGTTTGTCAAACATCGATTTGGTGTATGATGATAGATTTCCAAACAGCATTAAACTAAAAATGAAATGAAGCACTAATTGCATTTTGAGTGGTTTCAAAAGTTCTATTAATAAAAAAGCTCCGAAACTTCGGAGCTCTTTTTTGTACTCAATTCCAGATTAGTTTCCAGATGGAGTTTGTGTAGGAGTTGCAGCTGTTTTAGAAGAGCAGCAAGAAGAAGCTTTTTTCTCTCCGTTAGTAGCTGTGGCAGAACCACATCCAGCTGGTTTAGCCTCTGAAGAAGTAGTGGTAGCTTTAGCATCTGTGCTGCTGCAACATTCTGTTTTGCTCTTTTTCTTCTTGTTTTTTGCAGATACATCTGATGTACCAGCAAACGTAAACAAACCTAGAGCAGCGGTAAACGCAATTAGTTTTACTACTTTCATATCGATATCAAATCTACGAAATAAAAAGCAAAATATTGTTTTCTCATTTTTTATGGTGGATTGTAGTTGGTTTATTCTAGTTGTTGGATTTAATTCTTTAATGAATTAAGACCAATTAATAGAAAAAACTAATTAAATGATACTAAAAGGTAATAAAAATGCCAAAAAATCGATTTAATATACTAAAAAAATAATATAATTAACATGTAAAGTGATTTAATGTATGCAAAAATTTAATTAATACATTTAAAAAGTGATTTAATATACGCAAAACGTGAATTATTGCACGCAAAACATGAATTATTGTACATAAAACATGAATTATTAAACGTAAAACATGAATTATTGAATGTAAAAAGTGATTTATTGAATGTAAAAAGTGATTTAATACATCTAAAACTAAATTAATTAGCAAAAGATATTTTTCACAAACAAAAAGCCCCCAGAATCTATTCTGAGGGCTTTTGAATGATTAAGCTTGAAATTAAATTCCGAAAGCCGATTTGATTTTATCTACGTAGTCTAGTTTTTCCCAGGTAAACAATTCAACTTCAACCAACTTTGTAGAGCCATCTGGTTGAGTAAACTCCTTGGCAACTACTTCGTTCTTTCTACCCATGTGGCCATAAGCCGCAGTTTCAGTATAAATTGGATTTCTCAATTTCAAGCGTTGCTCAATTGCATATGGCCTTAAATCGAAAATAGTCTCAATTTTCTTAGCAATTTCGCCATCAGTTAATCCTAGGTTTGAAGTTCCGTAAGTATTTACATACAATCCACAAGGTTTTGCAACACCGATTGCATAAGAAACCTGAACTAAAACTTCGTTACATACACCAGCTGCAACCATGTTTTTAGCAATGTGTCGAGTAGCATAAGCCGCAGATCTATCTACTTTAGAAGGATCTTTTCCAGAGAATGCACCACCACCGTGAGCGCCTTTACCACCGTAGGTATCAACAATAATTTTTCTACCAGTTAAACCAGTATCGCCATGTGGTCCACCAATTACAAACTTTCCGGTTGGATTGATGTGGTAGGTGATGCCATCGTTAAACAAGTGTTGTAATTCTGGTTTTAATCCAGCTTTAACTCTTGGTATCAAAATGCTTTTAACATCGTCTGAGATTTTCTTCAACATGGTAGATTCTTCATCAAAATCGTCGTGTTGGGTTGACAAAACCACGCTATCGATTCTAATTGGCTCATGGTTATCAGAATACTCAATGGTAACCTGCGATTTAGAATCTGGACGTAAGTAAGTCATTTCTTTACCTTCTTTTCTGATGCTTGCCAATTCATAAAGCAAAGCATGAGCCAAATCAATTGGCAAAGGCATGAAATTATCAGTCTCTTTTGTTGCATAACCAAACATCATACCTTGGTCTCCAGCTCCCTGATCTTCAGGATTTGCACGCTCTACACCTTGGTTGATATCTGAACTCTGATCGTGAATAGCAGAAAGAACGCCACAAGAATTGGCTTCAAACATGTATTCGCTTTTGGTATAACCTATTCTTCTGATTACCTCACGGGCAATTTTTTGCACATCCAGGTAAGTTTGTGTTTTCACTTCGCCAGCTAAAATAACCTGACCAGTTGTAACTAAGGTCTCACAAGCTACTTTAGATGATGGATCCCACGCCATGAAATTATCAATCAGAGCGTCAGAAATTTGGTCAGCTACTTTATCTGGGTGCCCCTCAGATACTGATTCTGATGTAAAAAGATATGACATATTGTTATTAAAAAAATTGTTTAAAATTCAAATCTGACGTAAAATAAGCGATTTAGTTTTACTTTTCGAAATTTAATATCTCAAAAAGTAATCGCTTAGTAGGCTAATAGTTTTTGTAAAGCCTGTAAAGTTTTGTCAACACCTGGCAACATTTGCTTTTCCAACTTATCGTTAAGTGGAACTGCTGGAACATTAACTGAGCCTAATATTTCAACTGGAGCGTCTAAATATCTGAAACATTCTTTCGAAATCCTTCCAGCTAAGGCCTCTGCAAAAGAGTTGAGCGACTGCTCTTCAGTTAAAACTAGGCATTTGCCATGCTTTTTCACTCTTTCAAAAACCAAATCTTCATCAGCTGGGTAAAGGGTTCGTAAATCTAACACTTCAACACGCCCGTTTAAAGACTTGGCAGCTTCTCTTGCCCAATAAACGCCCATTCCGTAGGTTATCACCACACAGGAATCGCCATTTTCTAGATTTTCTTCAGAAGCTTCCAAGTCTATTCTTCCTTTTCCAAGGGGAATGATATAATTTTCGTCTGGTTCGGGCATTTTGGCGGCATCAGTTCCTGGCACTTTAGACCAGTACAAACCTTTATGCTCGAACATAATTACCGGATTTGGGTCATAAAATGCCGCTTTCATTAAACCTTTCATATCGGCAGCATTAGAAGGATAAACAACTTTTATTCCACGAACGCTTAATATTGCCGACTCAATACACCCACTGTGGTAAGGTCCTCCCCCACCATAAGCACCGCAAGGAACACGGATTAAACTTTGAATGGGGAATTGACCATTACTCAGGTAGCACGATTTAGATAATTCTACCACAAGTTGGTTAACTCCCGACCATATATAATCTGCGAACTGAATTTCTACAATTGGTTTTGCTCCAACCGCACTCATTCCAGCCGTGCTTCCTACAATATATGCTTCTTGAATAGGCGTGTTAAAAACTCTTTGGTCTCCGAATTTTTGAGCCAAGGTTGCAGCTTCTCTAAATACGCCACCTAAAGTGCCGCCAACATCTTGTCCATACAAAAGCGCTTCCGGGTGTTTTCTAAGGATTTCCTCTACTGCATGCAATGCCGCATCAACCATTACTACTTTATCACCTGAGGTATTTCGAACGCCTACTTCTTCAGTAATGGGCGTTGGCGCAAATTCATGATCGGTGAGTGAAATTAATGGTGGTTCAGGAGCACTTACCGCCTTTTCGAAATCAGCCTTAACAATTTGGTTAGCAGTAGTTATGTAAGAATCTAGCTCTTGTACAGATGTTCCGTTAGAAATCAAATAATTTCTCAGCTTATCAAATGGATCTGTTGAAGCATGCTTCTCCAAATCGGCAGAAGATCGGTACATCTCTTTACGAACGCCAGAGGTGTGATGCCCTAAAAGCGAACATTTAGCGTGTACCAAAACGGGACCTCTATGTTCTCTAACATGAGCGAATGCGTCACCCATTACATCGAAAGATAGCTGGAAATCATTTCCATCTACCTGGTATTTGGTTAAACCTTTAAAACCATCTGCAAATTCGTAGGCATTCATAGCCCTCATTTCAGCAGCTTGAGCAGAGATTCCCCACTCATTATCCTGAACTAGAAATATAATGGGCAGTTTCTTAAGTACGGCCATCTGTAAAGCTTCAGAAACCTCTCCTTCTGTTAAAGAACCATCTCCAAGTGAGCAGAGCACTAATGGCTTTTCTACTTGAGTCGATAAAAGTCCCTGATGTTCAAGATAAGCAATTCCGTGTGCCATACCCGTAGCTGGAATAACTTGCATTCCAGTTGCACTACTTTGATGCGGAATTAAAGGAAATCCATCTCTACGTAAGGATGGGTGACCGTAATAAGTTCTACCACCACTAAATGGATCATCACTTTTAGCAAGTAATTGAAGCATTAACTCATACGGCTTCATTCCCAAACCCAATAGAATAGATTCGTCTCTATAATAAAGAGCAGCATAATCGGTAGGTTTTAGATGAAAAGCAGTGGCTAACTGAATGGCCTCATGACCCTTAGATGTTGAATGAACGTACTTTGTAACTGACCTATTTTCATCATATATATTGGCCATTGCACGTGCTGTACACATTAACGACCAAGCCTTAAGTGCTACTTCTGTTTGCATTCTAAACTTTTTAAAGCGAAGTGCAAAAGTAAAACATTAAGTTAGTGCAAGCCTAGATTTTCTACTTAATTGGTGTTAAGTAAACAAAATAAGATACACACACAAAACCTGTTAAACAAAAAAATCCACTTTTTAGAAGTGGATTTTTTTGTGTTAAATTAAATTATGTATGAAGCAAGTAAAAAAGCATTGAAGAATGTAAAATCGGTGCAGGAATATTAAGAAGACGCATATCGGATATAATCTTGTGCAGAAGTTGATCTTTTAACTCTTTTGAAAGTGTCAATTTTCCGCAATTACATTTTATCAATTCTTTTATTTTTTCTTCAAGATTATGATCATCATTTCTTGGGGGGCAAAAAGGAACCTCCCTTAAAAAGATTGAAGTTTCTGAAAAATTCAGTTTACCGTCTAAAAATTTTTTAAGAGTAACTTTTAATTCATCACAACCTGTATGTTTCCTCGCTAGCATTATGCAACTTCTTTGAAACCTTTCGAACGGGCATAATCACGTAAAAGTTCCTTTAACATATTTCTTGCTCTGTGCAACCTAGATCTAACTGTACCAATTGGAATACCAATAATTTTAGCAATTTCCTCGTAAGAAAACTCCTCCACATCGCAAAGCAAAATAATTACTCTAAAATCCACTGGAACTTTATTTAAAGCAGTAGTGACTTCGTCGCCAAGTGTATTAGAAAACATTTCCGTTCTTAAATCAACTGTCGTGCTGTAGTTTACATCATCTGAATTATAGATTTGTTCAACTTCCTCATAATCAACTTTTGCAGGTTCCTTTGATGATTTTCGGTAATTGTTGATAAATGAGTTTTTGAGAATTCTAAATAACCAAGCTTTTGCATTGGTACCTTTATGGTAGGATTCAATGAACCTATATGCTTTCAAAAATGTATCTTGAACTAAATCGTTTGCTTCGTCTTCGTCTAAAGCTAATCTGAATGCGAAATTATATAAAGCATCTGCGTGCGGATAGAACTCTTGCTTAAAAACACTAACTTTTTCTCTTCTGTTTAATGATGTTGAATTCATTTCTTTTTCCTTCCGATTTTATAATGTATGTACCTACTAATATTGTGCCAAACCTATATTAATAACGGAAAAAATCCATCATTAGATTTAAATTTACTGAAATTTAACGAATAAATAAATTTTTTAAAGAAAATGGCCAAAATGGCAAGTATCTCCGCAGTTATCATCACTTACAATGAGGCAGCAAACATTGAAGATTGTATAAAATCATTAACAAAAGTGTCTGATGAAATTATCGTAGTAGATTCCTATTCTACCGATGATACTGCAATATTAGCGGAAAAATTAGGAGCTAAAGTTATCCGAAACGAATTCTTAGGGCATATTGAACAAAAGAACTTTGCAATCAAATGTGCAAGCCATAATTGGATACTGAGTTTAGATGCAGACGAAAGGTGTTCATCCAAAATGATTGATGCCATCTTGGCAGAAAAAGTTAACTTTTCAGCCGGGGCTTACCGATTTAATAGGTTGAACAACTATTGCGGCCAATGGATTAAACATGGCGGTTGGTATCCAGATAGAAAAATTCGATTATGGCAAAAGGATTGTGGAGAATGGGGTGGGACGAATCCACATGATGAGGTAATAATCCACAATTCGATGCAGGTTAAAAAATTGAATGGCAATATTCTTCATTATTCATACCACTCATACTCAGAACATCTAGAGCAGAACAACAAGTTTTCTACCATTTCAGCAAATGCATTATTTAAAAAAGGTAAAAATGCAGGATTGGTAAAATTAATACTGAATCCATCATTCAGATTCTTGCGGGAATACCTGCTTAAACTTGGTTTTTTAGATGGATTCAATGGATTTGTAATTGCGATAAATAATGCTCACTTAGTCTTTATGAAATACGCCAAACTCCGAGCGATATGGAAATCTGAAACAACAAAAAAGCCAGCATAAGCTGGCTTTTTTTGTTAATAAATTAGAATTAGTATTCCCAAAGTGATTGTTCGTAATCAGAAATTTTGTTCTTAATTCTTTCTGATTCATATAATCCAGCTTTACCAGCTGCATAATCTTGAATACGGTTATCTCTAACGTTAGATTCTTTGTAGATGTAACTAGAAAATAATCTTTTAACTAAGAAGTCATCGAACGACATTTTTGAACCATCGTTCTTCCAATTGAATACTTCAGTTTGAGCTAAATACTTTCGTAATGCTGGGTAATAAATCCAAACTAAAGGCAATTCATTTGCGATTGATACATCAGAAGCAAGTTCAACATCACTTTCATCTTTCATAATGGGTGCAATAGCAATAATTCTAACAACCATTGTACTGGTTTGCTTATCGAAAACCCACTCTTCTTTTACTCTGTATTTTATAACAGATTCTGGATTGAAAACTCTGGCTTCAATTCGTTCAATTGGATTTCCATCGATGTCAACCGATTGAATCGTATCTACTCTTTCAAGGGTACCCAATACTGCATCAGCTGAAGTTTTATTTTCATTATTGATAACGTCTCTTTCAAAAAGATAATCATTAATTTCACCACTTCTAATAGCGCTCATTATAACATCAATTAAACGAGATTGAGGATGGGTTAAAGGCAAGTTCTGCTTTTGATTTAAATCAATTACACGAACTACTGTCCAACTCCAAACTGCGTCTGCCTCTCTAATTGGATGCAAAGGCACCGGAATTCTATGCTTATAGTGATCACGTTTGAAAGCACCATCAATAATTTCAATTTCTTCCTGTGCAAACAACATTGGCGCACTTAGCAAAGAAAACAAAATTCCTAAAACTATCTTTTTCATAAATTTAATTAACGAAGTGTGTAACTAATACCTGGAATGATACGATCTCTCCCATCAGGTCCTTTTACAGTAATATCATCAAAAATGAAAGTATCACCAGGAGAAGAAGCTTTAATAATACGATCAACCTCACCAGACCAGGCAGCTCCAGCATTTTGTCTTACCAAAGGATCTTGTCTAGGCTTATAATATTTAACAGTAAATTTCTGAACATTAAATTTCAAATCGAAATCGAAATTCTCTAAAACAGCAAGAATACCAGGTTGAACTTTAAATTGATTGGTAGCAATATTACCGGGCTTTAAATTACCTGCCTTTGCAACCGGATCCGGGACTATTTTTACTCTAAATTTACTACTTCCCATAACGGTAGATTTGCCATCTATTTCGGCAGAAACTGTAACCGTTACCTCGCCTGCAGTTGTTTGTCTAACAACATACTTTCCATTTGATCCTGTAAAGGTACCGCTTGACATGGATAACTTTACCTTATCTAAAGGAACGCCAGGAGCTGAAATCGAAACTGGGTTATCTACACCGATGTAGAATACATTCATTTTATCTGGAGAAACTACCGCAGATGGTTTAGCAACTTGGTATTCAGCCTCGAAAGGATATGATTCAAATCCTTCTCCTTTTTGAACTCTAATAACACCGCCCCATTTTTTGATACCTTCAGATGAAGTATTTCCAACATATTGACCTTTTCCATCAACAACTTGCAACTTAGCGCCTCCTACGGTAATATCAGGGTTTTGTCTACTATCAAAAGCCACAAGAAGAACTTCGGCTGTGTACTTTTGACCTTGTAAAACATAACTTGTTGGAGCAATTACACTTGCTTGAAGTTTATCAAACTTGAAAGATTCTTCATCAACGGCACCCAGCAATGCATTTAATACTTCAGTTTCAGTGTTTTTAACATCTGCTTCAAATTTAGTAAGCACTGTAATTGCACCAGCCAAAGGCATTTCACCAAAATTACTTTGTAACCAGGTCTTTGCGGGCTTACCAACTTCTTTCGGAGGATCAATTGGTTCTTCTAAGTACAATTTTACTTTAGAAGCATCTGCACCTAATATTTTAGTAATTTCAGCTCTTGTATTTGCAATATAATTTCTCAAACTATCACCTAGAGCTGTACTTCCAGTACCTTTAGTACCAACTAAAAATCTTGAACTAATATCGATGTCTCCTTCTCCAACAAGCCTTCTTACTCCATCTCCTTCAACTTTGTAATCGAGTTCGTCGTTTTTGCCATTTTTGTTACCGCCAGCATCAATTAATTGATCCTTAACATTGGCTATAACTGCTAAAAGTTCTCTGTTTAATTCTTGAACTCTAACGGCTTTATCGTAATTAGCTTTATACTTTTCTTGTTGAGATGCTAATTTTGAAAACTGATCCATGACTTGGGCGTTCTTAGCGTCTATTACTCCATTAGTTGTTCCTAACGAGTTTTCAATCATTGCGAAGGCTTTAAGGATCTCAGCAGATACGTTTAGTGCTAACATCGCTGTTAGAACTAAATACATCATGTTGATCATCTTCTGCCTGGTTGATACTTTTCCTGATGCCATTTAGATTTAGCTATAATTTTAAAAAAACAAGAAATTCAATAATTAAGCTCTAACACCCGACATTGCAGTCAGCATGTTACCATAAACATTGTTTAATGAAGCTAAATTGTTAGAAAGCTTACCAATTTCGTCACGGAATTTCTTAGAATCGTCTGTTGCTTCAGAAAGTGCACCTAATGCTTCAGTTAAGTTCATATTAAACTTGTTCATCGCTTTCAAATGATTATTAGAGTCTTGTAGCTCTAATTCATAAATGGTATTTAAAGATGACAAATTCTTAGTTAAAATTTGTACTTGCTCATGATATTGCTTAGATACGTCACCTACGTTAGACATTTGGTTGATTGAACCTGTCGCAGTGGTTGCAGCTTTGTTAAATTCTCCAACTGAGGTAGCGGCTAATTTTACATTTTTGCTGTATTCCTCAGTTGCAACAGTTGCATCTGAAAGTTTACCCATTTTAGAAACGTTATCGTTTAATGAGCTGAAACCTTTACCTAAATTTTCAATCAATTCAGGACCAACTTTAGCTTTTTCTAACATTGAATCTAGTTGTTGTGTAATTGATCTACTATCTTTTTTGTCTTTAGATTGGCCACCTGCAAGTTCTGGATATACCAATGCCCAATCTGTATCTTCGTGTGGTGGCTCAAAAGCTGAGATAACGAAAATTACTGCTTCTGTTACTAAACCTATTGTAAGCATTAAATCTGCTCCAGGTAAGTGACGGATTTTGAATAATGCTCCGATAATTACTAC
>DAIRTB010000039.1:0-10830 GCA_036804105.1 Bacteroidota bacterium
AAAAGAGAAGGCATTAGCAGAACGCAAAACTTTCTTAATAGGTGGAATTTTTGCGGTTTTGGCAATTTTGGCAATTTGGTATTTGGTTAGAGCAAGAGAAAAAAATCAGCAGAAATTGCAATTAGAACGTGCAGTTAAAGAGCAGCAGCTAGAGCAATTTGGAGCAGTAATTTTAGCTGAAGAAATGGAGCGCAAAAGAATTGCACAGGAATTGCACGATGGCTTAGGTCAGATTCTATCCACTGCTCGTCTTAATGTAAGTTGTTTGGAAGATGCACAGATTGAAGATGTAGAGGATCGGAAATCGCTGAAAACAGGGTTAGAATTAATAGATGATGCCTGCACGGAGGTTCGCAATATTTCGCACAACATGATGCCCAATGCCTTAATTAAACGTGGATTTATCGAGGCTTTACGAGAGTTGGTGGTAAAAATTAATGCTGCGCATAAGATCAATTTAACATTCGAAGGCGAAGTTCTAGATAAGTTAAATGAATCATTAGAGGTGGCCATTTATAGAATTCTTCAAGAAATTTCCAACAATATTCTTAAACATGCGGATGCTGAAAATATGCATATCGTGGTAAATCAATCTGAAAACCAACTTCATATAAAAATTAAGGAAGATGGAAAAGGGTTTAATCCTGAAGAGGTTATGCAAAACAGCACTGGAATCGGCTGGAAAAACATCCAAGCACGTTTGCAAATGCTAAAAGCAAAAATGGAAGTAAAATCTGAGTCTGGAGCTGGAAGCCTGGTGCAATTGTTTATACCCACAACTTAATTAATTCTACAAATGGAAAATGTAAGGATAATTATTGCAGACGATCATCAAATGTTTATTGATGGCATAAAAGCCTTGTTGAGGAAAGAAAAGCATTTCCAGTTTATTGGCGAGTTTCAAAACGGGGCTGATGCTTTAGAATTCGCACTAAAAAATGAATTTGAGCTTTTGATAACAGACATCAGCATGCCAAAAATGAATGGAATTGAACTAACGCAAGCCATAAAAGCGCATAATCCTGAAATTAAAATCTTGGTACTTTCAATGTACAACGATATCGAAATTGTACATCAAATTATTTCCGCAGAAGCAGATGGTTACATTCTAAAAAATACAGGTAAGCAAGAATTAATGGAGGCTATTGGCCACATTTTAAATGGCGGTTCTTTCTATAGTAAAGAGGTTGTGAATATTTTATCGGCCAAACAACCTAAAAAGATTGTATCAAATCAAGAAGAGCTTGAATTAACCCCAAGAGAATTGGAAATTATCAAATTGATTTGTGAGGAAAATTCTAATTTCCAAATTGCAGAGCAACTCTTTATTAGTCAGCGTACCGTAGAAACCCACCGAAAAAATATTAATGCTAAAACCAAAACGCACACGGCTTTGGGATTGATAAAATTTGCTTACAACCATGGGTTAGTTAATCTTTAAAAAATAATGATGCTGTTTTCGAATCTTAATCTTAAAAAAATAGAAAACTTTATGTAACAGTAGGGTTACCATCTTGATTTTGATTACACTAATCTTTTAGTTAAATTTGAAAAAAATAAACCAAAATGAAAAAATTAATTTTCCCGGTAATGGTAATGGCTTTTTTTATGCTACACGCATGTAAAAAAGGCGTTGTAAACCTAAATTTGAACATTCAGCCCTCCGAAATTTCTTTCGTTGTTAACCCCACCACTTCAACAGGAGAAATAGTATTTACTGAAAAAGATGTGTACATTAACTTAGACAGCATAATAACTGCAGCCAACGATAAAGTTAAAATCGATAAAATAACAAGCGCAAAATTGCAGAAATTAACCTTCGAGATTGACCCTTCCAGCAACGAAACTTTCGACCTAGTAAAAAATGTTAGCGCAAAAATGGGACTAACTTCTGGAGATTTGGTAACAATTGCAGAGAAAAATCCAATGCCAACTGGTGGTCTCAAATCTGTAGATGTAGATGTAAATGATGCCGAAATTGTAGATTTTCTAAAAGCCACAAACTTCAAGTTTGATGTTCGTGGCGTATTGAATGGCCCTATAAATGAGGCAATTCCAATGAAAGCGAGAATGACAATAAAAATTACTTACAAAGCGCT
Organism: Bacteroidota bacterium; assembly: GCA_036804105.1. Classification (GTDB taxonomy): domain Bacteria; phylum Bacteroidota; class Bacteroidia; order UBA7662; family DAIRTB01; genus DAIRTB01. The sequence continues at coordinate 2,100 of DAIRTB010000039.1, forward strand.
TTAGAACGCTTTGTACGGTTTTTGCGTAACTTGGTCTAAAAATTCTATATGAAGACTTTTTGGACCATTTTTGTTTGTTTACCCTTATTTTTATTTGCCCAAAATCCAGGGCCAGAGTTTCAGAAAATTGAAACCAATGTTTGGACTTTCACCGGAAAAGGTGCTAATGCAGGTACATCCGTTATTTTTTTGCAGGATGATGGCTTTCTGCTTTTCGACACTCAGTTAGATGATGATGATAATCAGCAATTATTTAATGCTTTAAGGAGAAGTTTAGGCGATTTACCGCTAAAGACAATTATTATTTCTCAAGCGCATCTGGAAAAGTTTGCAGGTTTAAGATTTGCAAAACTACTTTATAGGGATTTTGAAGTTTGGGTGCCACAAGGATTCTCCTCACAAATAAGTGGTTCAATTGCAATTGCTTGGAGTGCTTATCAAAACAACCCAAATAATTCGGCTAATAAAGAAAACATCCTTCCAAAAATTAATTTCAAAGAAATTCTAGCCAAACAGTTTTTTGAAACCAGAGGCGATAAGATGCAGATTTTACCGCTCAAAGCAAACGATGGTCCTGGTGGTTTGGCCATTATAAATACTTACAACCAAACACTGTATGCTTCCGATTTCTTTACCGGGAGATTAGATTTAATGTTTGCCTATGGCCTAGACCTTAAATCTTGGCATATGGAAATAGCAAGGCTGAAGAAAGAGTATTGCATAAGCAGAGTAATTTCCGGAAAATATGGTTCTGTACTTACCACTTACGATTTTACCAAATTTGGCGACGACCTCGAATTTATACTTTTCACAACCAAAAGTTGGATACAGCAAAATCAATCTTTAGAGGAGTTTGTTGCCAATTTTGAATCATCTTTTCCAGACTTCCCTTTCGTTAACAAAAAGAATAATATCGCTTTACTGTATGGAATTCTTAGAAAATAAGTTTGAACAAAATCCTTGGGAAACCATTAGCTCACAAAATATTTACCAGAATAATTGGATTGGAGTAACTGAATTTCAGGTAATTAACCCAGCTGGAAATCCTGGAATTTACGGTGTAGTGCATTTTAAAAATCTCGCTATTGGCGTAATTCCTGTTGATTCTGAAGGTAACACTTGGTTGGTTGGGCAGTATCGGTATCCGCTAAAAACATACAGTTGGGAAATTCCTGAAGGTGGAGGAGATCTGGAAATAGATCCACAAATATCGGCTGAAAGAGAATTGCTCGAAGAAACTGGGTTGGTAGCCAAAAAGTACACCCAATTGATCAGAATGAATTTATCAAACAGTGTTACAGACGAATTAGCAATAATTTATCTTGCGCAAGTCCTTACTCAACATGCACCCGAACCGGAAGAAACTGAACAACTTCAGATTAAAAAGTTACCATTAAAAGATGTATTCAAGATGGTGCATTCTGGAGAAGTTGCAGATTCAATGAGTGTTGCAGCCCTGCTTAAACTTGAACTGCTGCTTTTGAAAGGGGAAATCAAACTATAAGTTAGATCAACCCACCAATAAATTCCTGAAAGCTATCTAAGCTGGCATTGGTTTCATGCACAAATCCATGCATGCCTAAGCTAATTGCGGTGGCTACATGCTGAGGTGAATCGTCTATAAAAACAGTTTCAGATGCCATGATGCCCAAATGGTCTAACACGTGCTCAAATATTTCTGCATCTGGTTTGCGCTTGTGCAACTCGTGGCTTAAAAATACTTCCAGAAATAAATCTTCTAAGGTAAGTTTCGGGTAATCTCGATCTATCGATGCTCTTACACCTTCAATATGAATTGCGTTGGTATTTGAAAGGCAATAGGTGTTGAAGCCTGCTGAAAAAAATGAAAGCTCTGCAATTTTACTTTCTGGAATTCCGATTAATATGCTATTCCAAGCAGTATCAATTTCGGTATCACTCAAATTTAGATTAAATTGTTTGTTCAGCGTAAACCTGAATTCTTCTGGACTAACCAATCCCTTTTCGAAGTTTTCGAACAAATGGCTTTGTGTTGCCTTGCTAAACTGTTCGCTAAAATTTTGTATTCCTAAATTCTTGAAAGCTTTTATTGGAGCCTCATAATCAATGTGATAAATCACCCCACCAAAATCGAAAATAATGTTGTTTACTGCCATATCGGCTGCAAGATAATTAAAACCGAAATTAGGGTTTCTGTTTTTGTGTAAATCGATAGCCCAAAGTAAAGTAAAAACCTCTTCCATCTGATGGAATTATCCCCGGACCAGGATATGCTTCTGCTCTTCTAGTGAAATATTGAGCGTTTAAAACATTGTTAATCGTGCCTTCGAAACTGAATTGCTTGAACTTATATTGAAGGCTAAAATCCAAAATTTGGTAAGTTGGAATTGCGCCCTCAACAGCTGTTGCCGTGCGTTCTGCATTGGTAGCATCGCTAAAATGTTGGGTAACCAAAGCATATTGCAAAGCTGCCGACCATCTATTAAACTTCGTCTGTAAACCGGTTCTTAAAATAACTGGTGGAACCATTTCTACTTTATTTCCAGCAATTCCAGGTTCATCGGAGCTCAAGTAACGAGCATCTGTAAGCGCAATATTGGTGAATAAATAGAACTCCCATTTGCTCGTTTCTTGCTTAAAAAGTTTCGATAAATTGGCTTCTAGTAGCGTTTCGAAACCCCAACTTAAAGCAGTTGCAATATTGGTTCTAAGTCTGTAATCAAGGAAAAGAGGCGCTTGATCCGCACGTAAAATTTGTCCAATTTTATTCTGATAGGCAATCATAAATAAACCGCCATCGGCTCGTAACCAAGGAGTTAGATCCCCTCTGAAACCAAGATCTGCGGTATATCCTTTTTCATCCGTGAGGTTGCTATCAATCTGGAAATTTGGGTTGATTACCCGCAAATCTGTGAAATTTATGGCTCGGTAATTCTGTGAAGCGTTGGCATAAAGTTCTTTATTCTCTTTCGGTTTGTAGCTGATACCAATGCCTGCAATTACAAATGCACGTTTTCTATTTAACGATTCGTTGAAGGTGTTGTCTACGATTACATTCCCAGCAAAATCGAAAACACGTTGCCTGTAATTTCCATTTGCTCGAGTATTGATGTATTCATATCTAATACCCGGAGTTATGCTCCAAGCCTTACCAAAACGAAAAATATGCTCTGCAAATACGCTCATATTGCTATTGGGAAACTGATAATTCGAGCCCTCTAAGTTGCTTGGATTTAGGTATTGGAAATTTGGAGAGGAACCATTATCTGCATCGCCTTGCAAGGCAGTTGAGTAACCGCTGTATAATCTTACGCCTACCAGAATATGATTGGTTCCGTAACGATGCAAGAGCCGAGTTTCATTTCCAAAATTCTGAAAATCACCAGAAATAAGGGTTCTGTTTCTGGAAAGTCCATCGCTAACATTTATCCGTTCTAGGTTTCCTAAGGAAGATCTGCTCGCATAAATACCAAAATTCCGGATGTTTAACTGTGTAAAATCGTTAAACTTATGGGTTGCAGTTAGTGAAAAAAGATTCCAATCTATCTCAAACCAATTGCGGGGTCTTACAGATTGCCTAGCATCTTCTTGGAACATTTTATCGGTTAAGCCTCCCGGTTGCTGGGCAAGATAATCCATGTGTGTGTACTCAAAATTCCACTCCCATTTATTGCCAGTGTAACCCGCTTGGATAAAGCCCGTATTAACTGAGAAAGCGCTATTTGGTCGCCAGCCGTTGCCTTGTTTTCTTTGGTAAAAAGTGTACAAATTAAATTTCTTCTTGCTGATTGCAATGCTGTTAAAACTGCTGAAATATCCCCAAGATCCAATGCTTTGGCGGGTATTAACTTCCAATAAATTTTCTGGAGTTGCTTGCTTAAATCTGAAATTAACCAAACCTCCAAACTGCGTTCCATATTGCAGTGAAGCTGCGCCTCTAACAATTTCAATCCGCTCTAAAGCTTCTAAAGGTGGTGTGTAATAACTTTCTGGATAACCTAAAGCATCGGCAGAAATATCGTAACCATTTTGTCGAAGGTTGAAGTTGGCGCTTCTGTTCGGACTTAATCCTCTTCCACCTATGCCTAATTGCAATCCTGCACCATCTGATTCCCAGATATTTAAGCCTACAACTTTTGCATAAGCTTGTCTTGCATTGTTGGTTGCAGTGTTGGTAATTTGATCAGCTAAAACAATTACTTCTGTTTTTTTGGCTTCATAAATACCAAATTGCTCCACACTTTTCATTTTGGTTATGCCGAAGGTGCGTTCACGTTCTGCTTGTATTTCTACGGCATTTAGATTTTTGGCCAATTTGCTTAGCACAATTCTTATGGTGTCTGAGCTGTTTGAATTTAAGACAACTTTCTGTGTGAAAATATCGTAACCATAAGCAAAAGCAACCAAGGTGTAGATTCCAGACTGAACCTTTTTAAATTCGAATTTGCCATTTTTGTTATAAGTTGTTTGGTATTCTTTTGGACCTCTCAAAACCAAAACAGCTTCTTCTAAAGGTTTAGAATCTGTGGAAAAAACCTCGCCCTTTAGCGTTTGTGCAAATGTATTTTGGGTGATAAAAAGGAGCGCTATTACAAAAAAGCTGCTCATTTTCAAACAGTTAATGCTAACCAAATTTGGCCTCCGTTCTGATGAATTATGGTTTTGCATACGGATAAGGGAGAATCCATGTTTTGGGTTTGAAACTATCTTTCAATTGAGTAAGGTCTAATTCCGGATCAATAAGTCTTTGGCTGGGTTTTGCATTTAGGGTAACATAAACATCTGCGTTTACAGCCGCTACATTTACGCCAAGATTCTGATAATGGTTTTTCAGCAAATGGGCGTATTGCAAAATCAAATCGGGTTGCATGGCCATTTGTTTTTCTTGGTGAGACGATAGAAATTCGCTGTTATCCACCCAAAAAGTTTTGTTGTTGCCAACTTCTTTAATCTTGAAAATAGCAGTTCCTGCTTTTTCCATCAGCATTACCCGCCAGCCGAATCGATAACCTTCTTCAGTCCAAAACAAGTTGCCTGGATAAAACAGATACCGCCAAGGGAAAATTAACTGAAAACCTAAAAAGGCCATTAACAAAGCCATTTTCCATTTTTTTATTAGTGGATGATGTTCTGTTGAATGCGATGTCTCGCCAGTATGTTTTCCAAAAAGGCTTACCAAACGATTGAGTACTTTTTGATGAAATGAGGCAGGAAAGAAGATTAAGGCAGCACCCATCATCACCAAAGGAAAAATACCTATTTGAAAAAGTAAACCCGTAAGGGTATGGAAAATAATTACACTTAGATATGCCCAAACTCTGGTGCTTTTTATTGATAGGAATAACACGATGGTGCAATCGTACAACATGCCTGCCCAACTGAAAATCCAAGGTGTGTAATACCAACCGAAAAGGGGGCCGATTATGGGTAATTCTTGATGTGCGGGTAACCAAATGCGCATCGGCATGGCTTCAATTAACCAGGTTGAGTTTATTTTAGCCAATCCTGCATAGATGTAAACAATTCCAACCAAGACTTTTAGCGTAAATATGCTCCAGTTTTGTATGCTTGTTTTGGGGATTTTCTTAAAAACTGCATCCACCGAAAAAACAATATTTGCTGGCATAAAAATGAGCATAAAGCTAACGATGCTAACAAAATAATAGTGGTTTAAGTAATAGGTGATGTCTATTAGTTCGCAATAGGTAAAGGTAATGAAGAACAGAATTGCACTAAATCTGTAGCATGCACCCAACATAATTCCGATGGCTCCAAGCAACATGGCTGCATGAATTAGATACATGTAGGTTGGAGGGAGAACCGTAACCCATTCAAAACCGAAGTATTTAAAATGGAATTTTGAGGTGATGTAATGATCTGAAATCCAACCCAATGCCCAAAATCTGCAAGTGCTGAACACCATCATCGCCCCAAAAAATATTCGGAAAACGATTAAGGGTTCTGGTGCTACTTGTTTAGAAAGGTATTGGCGAAACACTGAGTATGGAAAAAGAAATGCTGATTCTCAATAATTGAAAACCAGCACTTGAATATTTTTAAACTTTATTTTCGGCAACCAAATTAATGGTAATGCCCATTTCTGGACGAATCATTTTGTCGCCCAAAGAATTTTCTGAGCGGTAGTTTATGCCCCAATCTTTTCTGTTGATGTAGAATTTTGCATTTGCTTTTATTGTGTTTGCATCTTTGGTAATTAAAGCCGGAAAGCTGATGTTTTTGCTTATTCCTTTAATGGTAAGGTTTCCATTAACAATGCTGCTATCTGCATTTCCGGCTTCAACTGAAGTAATTTCGAAATTAGCTTCTGGGAATCTTGGTACATCAAAGAAGTCTGGATCTTTCAGGTGATTGGTAAGTTTTGCATTTCTGCTGTTATCGGCTGGGATGTCTAACACAACGATGCTATTCATGTCGATATTGAATTTTCCTCCAACCACTTTTTCATCTTTAACCAAAAGTTTTCCTTCGGTAATATTGATGGTACCATTATGCTCGCTTGCAAGAAGTTTTACGCCTTCGAAACCTTCCCAAGCTAAAGAGCTCGAGGTTCTGTTAATAACAAATGTTTGGTCGGCATTAGTTTTTGTTACCTCAGCAGAAACAGCTTCTTTGGTTTCAACAGTTTCTTTCGCTTGATTGTTGCAAGATGCTATGGCGAATGTTACTATGCCCAAGCCTAAAATAATTTTGTTCATTTAGTTTGTTTTGTTTGAATTTTAATCGCCGTCGCCACTTGAATAGGTAATTGAAATGCCTAGAAGCGAAGACATATCGCTTTTGAAAAAACGTGTATGCTTTTGCATTTCAGAGTGTAAATCTTCAAGCGCTTGGTAATTGTTTGCTATTTGCAAATTTAATGGATCAGAATTAACAGCCGTTATCGTTTGGTCAATTCTTTGAAGTGATTGTTCTGTTGAGGTAACCAAGTCTTGTCCGCCTGAAACCGAAAGCAAGTAGTCTTTAAAGCTTGGTCCTGTTGTTCCATTTGCTCCTGTTCCGAAGTAGATGTTTTTTATTGTTTGATAGTTTTTTTTAAGTGCATCAACGCTAATGGCGGAATAAAGTGCTTCAACATTGTTGGGTTCTGTACTAATCTGGCCGGGTCTTAAGCCTAAAGGTATGCCCAATTTGAAGTTTTTGATTGCTTCGTAAGATTTAACGAATTCGTTGTAGAGTGCAGAAGTTGAACTGCCAGCATCTGTTCCATTTTTTGCAATGAATTCTGGTAAATAAGTAGACCATGCATTATTTACATCTCCAACTTTTTTACAAAGGTTGTTGGTTAAGGCTCTAAGGTAGTTTTTACGATTATTATCTTGGAGTGATACTACAATGTCTTCGTTTGGATCACCAAAAAGCAGGTATTCTATTGCCAGAAATCCTCTTGTATCTCTATTGAAATTTTGGAAACTGGTATCGTTTTGTGTTATAAATATCTCTAACTGAGCAGTATTTATTGGAAATGTACCAATTTCTTCAACCAAAGATTTGTTTAAACCTGATGCTTCTGCAGGGCCAAAATTGTAAGCATTTGCTTCTTGCCAAACCAGATAGGCATCAATCCAAGCTGCTTGAGTACCTTCTAAATCAATTTCATTTGGATTGTCGAGTAAAATTTCAATGTTTGCTTTCAGGTTTCCTAAGGAGCTGTTTAGTTTATTGTATGCTGGTTGAATCAGATTTTTACCATAATATTCTAAGAATGCATTTCGGTTGAAACTGCTTGATTTCTCGTCGTCGCCTTGTTTTTTACAAGAACTAACTCCTATTGTTATTCCGAAGAACAACAATAGGAGTTTAGTTTGTAGATTATCTATTTTGAACAGATACATAGTTTAATTTAAAGTCTTCTATTTCTGAACTTGTAAAACCGTAAATGGTTTGAAGCTGGTTGATAATTTGTTGGAATTTTGGCAATTCAGTTGCCGGAGTTGTAACAATTTTATACATCGGTCCATCTACAATTAAATCATAGATTACATCAATTTGAGTATCTGTAATTATTTTAGAAGAAGCTGGTAAATCTTTGTAACCCCAAATAAAGCCAGCGGCTTCGCTTGCTGCATGTAATGCAGCTGCTTTTTGTTGGTCTGTGGTGGAAGTATTGCTCATGGTAGCAATTACACCGTGGCAGTAATTAATTATGGTTGCAGCGTTAACTTTTTCCCAGTTGGTAAGAATTTCGGCTTTACCTTCTTCAAGTAATACATTATCTTTTTTTATAACTCCGTTTTGAAGTTTAATAAATCCATTCTGAATTCTTTTATAAAAGCTATTTGGGTTAGTTGAATCGCTTCTTCTTGCTGCATAATTTGCAATAAATGTATCTGGATTTGGTGTTTTGCTAGCAGTTGGGGTATTTGGGAAAGTTGGGTTACCGCCGTAAATAGCTAATACCTGATCTATTGTAGCTATGGTTATTTCTCCACTTAATTTATTCACAGCATATTTGTAATTCATTGCTCCAAATAAACCTTTTTCTACAATTTGTTCTAATTCTAAGCCATCACTATTAAAAAGATAACCACCATAAGTTCCACCATTGTTTCGGTTATTTGGATTGAATGTTTTTCCAGAATTTTCAGCTAGGTTGTGTAAATGCCCCCAAAATCTAGAAATTTCTTGAGATTGAAACTCATTTGTATTTTCGCTTAACCGAACGGGTTGCGCTTCAAATAAGGAAACTAAGGTAAAGCCATCTAGCTTGGTTCCAGAAACTCGCCCTCTTTTC
>DAIRTB010000040.1:0-1139 GCA_036804105.1 Bacteroidota bacterium
TGAGCCTCACGAGAGATTTTCCAACGTTCGGCAACATTTTCGGCAGTTTCGCCCATGCTGTATGGATGATGCAATTTCGATAAGGCAGGATTTGTAAAGCGCCAGCCGATGGTGGTATCGTAAATTTCTTGCTTTCTTGCGAAAGCGGCATCGGCTTTAGCCATCACGAAAGGCGCACGAGTCATGCTTTCAACTCCGCCAGCAATGTAAACTTGGCCATCTCCCGCTTTAATGCCACGGGTTGCATCCATAATTGCTTGCAAACCCGATGCACACAATCTGTTTACCGTAACGCCGCCAATGCTTGGAGGCAATTCTGCCAAGAGAAGCGCCATTCTGGCAACATCTCGGTTGTCTTCTCCAGCTTGGTTTGCTGCGCCAAGAATTACATCTTCAATATCTTCTGGAGAAACTTTACGATTTCGTTCCATAAGATTTTTTAACACGAAGGCAGCTAAATCGTCTGGACGAACACTTGCTAGACTTCCGCCAAACTTGCCGATGGGCGTTCTTAGGGCATCTATTACGTAAACTGATTCCATTTTTCTTATTTGATGCCAAATTTAAGAAAACATGCATGGTGTTTACCATTACCTTTGCAAAATAGCCTCAATAAATAATTCCCCATGATTCAGAGAATTCAAAGCATTTACCTTTTTCTTGCAAGCATTTTGCTCATGTTAACCAGCTTATTTCCATTTTACACGGTTAAAACGGCCGCTAACGATGTTAGTCCTCAAGCCGAATTTGCCAACCTGACCTTATACAAAATTGAAATTGGAGCATTGGGTCTAAATGAAATTAAACTAACTGCACTTATGGTTTTGCATTACGTAGTTGCGGCTTTAGTAATGGGCGTTATTTTTATGTACAAAAACCGAAGCTTACAAATTAGGTTGGCAAGAATTGGTGTTTTGTTTATCGGCACACTCATTTTCGCATACGGCGTACAAGCCTACAGAATTTCAGAATCTCTTAAAGGCGATGTAATTGAAAGCAGCATCGGATTAGCTTACGCATTCCAAGCAGTTGCACTTTTACTTACCGCCATGGCTTGGAGAGCAATAATAAAAGACGATCAACTGGTTAAATCTGCTGATCGGATTCGGGATTAGTTGGTGATGAATTGATGTGATGAT
>DAIRTB010000040.1:1239-10420 GCA_036804105.1 Bacteroidota bacterium
TCCGCCATTTGCTACCAGAACCATGTATTATAAAAACACATAGACAGGGCATGCCCTGTCTCTACGGTTAAAAATTGTGTTTAAAAAACCTACAACTTCTCGAACATAACCGTAATGGTATGCCCTTCTATTGGTTTGAATTTATAGAATGGTGCACAGAAAATGGCGAGGCCAAATGCTTTCATGTCTAAAAACTTAGCGAAACCACTGTTGTCTATTCTTCTGAATTTCTTACCTGTTAGCTTCAAAAGTGTATGGTAAATATTGGTTTTCAGGAACAAGCGTTTGTGGATTGGTTCTAATGGCTGATGCTTTAAACTCACCAACTTCACCCCAAGAATGGCTTGCATGTTGTGGAAAACCTGATCTGTATATCTTGTGCTGTGGTGCGGAGGGAAATTTAGAATATCGTTGTTGATTCGCTGCATAAAACTGCCCTCAGCAGGAACAGAAATAATAAGCTTTCCTTTGGTCTTCAAGGTTTTCACCGCCGCCATTAAAAACTCTTGAATTTCAATTACATGTTCCAAAACCTGGAAAGCAACTGCTACATCGTAGGTATTTGGGTTTTCTTCAGCATGTGCTTCAACCGTTTGGTTGATTACTTTAATACCGCTGCTTGCTGCCATACTAATGGCATTGTCGCTAAACTCTAAACCGAGATATTGATTATTGGGGATGTAAGCCGCAAAAGTGCCGCTACCGCTGCCAATCTCTAAAATTGAATCTTCTGGAGTAATCAAAGTTTTAGCATAACGATACTCCTCTTTGTCTTTGGTGTAATACCAAGGATATTTCTGTAGCATGTTGTAAAAAGCCTCATCGCCACCCACTTGAGGACTGTAATACATCAAATCGCAGTTGTTGCATTTTAGCAGATTCGTTACAGACTCTTTAAAAAGGTAATCAACAGAAAAATTAAATTTCTTTATGTAGAGTTGGTTTAAATCTTCGTTTTCTATTCGCTCAACTAACGTTAGGTTTTCGCTTTTACAAAGGGGGCAAGGGCAATGATTTTCCATATCTTGGCGGCAATTCACTTAAAAGAATGTCAAAGGTAAACTTAAAAAGATTTTTATAGTGGATTTTAAGCCGCATTACCCTATAGAATCGGCTTTCCAACGCCCAATTCGCTTCAATGCGAGGCGTTTCTTAAAATTTCGACTGAAATTGAAAGAAAATGACGTCTATTTGTACTTACATTAAATTTTGATTTCTATATTTGCACACTCAAACAAAAAATGTTTGAAAATGCCCGATCGTCTAACGGCAGGACGACAGTTTTTGGTTCTGTTTGTGGTGGTTCGAATCCATCTCGGGCAACAAACCTTGCAGAAATACTGCAAGGTTTTTTTATTTTCGGCCATATTTACCATCATGAAAACACTTTACCTGATTAGACATGCGAAATCGTCGTGGAAATTGCCGGAATTAGAAGATTTCGATCGACCATTAAATAATCGTGGCTTGCAAAACGCACCTTTCATGGGTAAGTGGATGAGAAAAGCTGGCGTGCTTCCAGATTTAATAATTAGCAGTCCTGCAATTCGAACACTTACAACCGCAGAGCTATTGGCTTTCGAAATGGGATATCAACGGGAAAACATAAAATATTTTCCAGATTTATACGATGCTTCTGCTGCAACCATCCGGAAAATAATATCTACTCAAGATGAAGCTGTAAAATCTTTAGCGGTTGTTGGCCATAACGAGGGCTTAAGCATTTTAGCAGAAAACCTTTCGTCTAATTTCTCGCATCATATTCCAACCTGTGGAATTGTAACCTTGGTTTTCAAATGCAATTTTTGGCACGAAATTTCCCCAAAAGTGAATACTCAAACGTATTTCGATTTTCCTAAAAAGTTCTTGGTTTGAGATTAACGCTACTTCTTTTGGGGATGGTTTGGAGCTTTGCTTCAACAGCGCAGGTAAAAAAATTTGCGGGCATTCCCTTAAATGTAGATTCAATTTTAGCCATGGATATCCGGCTTATCCCCTCGCCTGTTTTGTACCGAACACCCGAAACCAATTGGGCTTTTGGCGCTGGATTATTGTACTATTTTCCATCAGAAGTTGATTCTGGTGTGGTAATTAGAAGAGCCTCAAATTTAAATGCACTAGTTGAAATCACCCAAAAAAAACAATACACTTACCAATTAAGTTGGAATGTTTTTACAAAAGCAGAGCGCTATTACCTCTGGGGAAACGTGGGTTATGTAAAGTTCTTTGATCGATTTTATGGAGTTGGCAACGACTTAGAAAACGAATTCGAAACCTACGATTTTGAGCGAAACTACCTCACACTAAGAACTTTCAAAAACTTCGGGAAATCTGTTTTTGCCGGATTACAAGTGAAATATCAACACATGTACCAAGTTAAAGCCGAAACGGGGAATATTCTCAACAGTTCGGTTTTTGGTGCAGATGGTAGTTACAATGTTGGGATTGGCCCTAGTTTACGCCTTGACCGAAGAAACCATGCGTACGTTGCAACAAAAGGATATTTGTTAGATATCTCCACCTATTTTCATCCAAAAGGTGCATTGAATTCACATGTTTATCAGCAAATAAGTGTAGATTACCGATTGTATAAAACAGTTTTCAAAAAGAGTGTTGTAGCCTTACAACTCCATTCCGTTTTCAATTCTGGCGATGTTCCTTTCCGCTTTATGGCAATTTTAGGTGGCGAAGATTTGATGCGTGGATATTTCAGAGGACGATTTAGAGACAACAACAGCTTGATACTTCAAGCTGAATATCGATTACCCATTTACAAACTTTTGGGTGCAAACTTCTTTATGTCTACCGGGCAAGTTGCAGAAAATTTAGGTGCTTATAATTGGAATAATTTCAAGGCATCACTTGGCACCGGATTGCGTTTCAAAATAAACAAAGTTGAAAACCTAGGCTTGAGAATTGATTACGCCAAAAGCCTAGACAATCGTAATGGCTTCTTTTACTTTGGTGTAAACGAGGTGTTTTAGCGTAAGAAAAATGAAATGCTGATGACGCAGATTTTTTATGATCTCCGCTGATTTTGTTCCTGCTGAAATTTTAATCCTGCTTTAAAAATCTGTGTAAATCTGCGTTGCATGCATCCATGCTATCAGCGTTCTATAAAAATTAAAGAATAGAACGCTGATGACGCAGATTTTTTATGATCTTCACTAATTTTGTTCCTGCTAGAAGATTAATCCCGCTTTAAAAATCTGTGTAAATCTGCGTTGCTTGCATCCGTGTTATCTGCGTTCTATAAAAATTGAAGAATAGAACGCTGATTAAATAATGAATGGCTTAACGAGTTCCGCTATGTCCCAAAGACATAATTTTCAACATTTTGAGGTTGATTTTTAGGAAATTGAAAACTTGGAAAAACAAATTGTTCATCTTGCTTTTCTCTGCTTTTGATATTTTGAGTGTCATAAAAATTTCGTTTTAAAAGATTAATCTGGAATTAACCACCAGAATGGGCGCATTTTAGCTTTCCATAAAAATGCATAATGCAACATTAATTTCAGCCAGTGTCCAGCCAATCCTATATTTCCGAAGGTGTGATTCAAATCTCTACCTCCAGTTTCTGGATATTTCTTGTAGTCTGGCACAATTGGGAATGTGGTAATGCTTACGCCAACACCTTTAGTTAATCCAAATCCAGCAGAGGCAATACACGCAGCGCCCATATTTCCTAGCGAGCCTTTGTGGTGTAGCGATTCTTTTCCAGATTTTATAGAATCGATAATGTTGTTTGCCACCAACTTCGCACTAACACCAGAAGGCATTCCTGTTCTTGGAGGAGATGGAAAAATCTCTGTACCATTGGGGCTTTTTCTGGGTTTAGAAATGGAATGCGGTGGGGCAAAAGCAATTCCTGGGGCAAAAATATTCTTGTAACTCGGGTTCTGATAGGTTTCCGGCCAGTCTTGAACCGTCCAATGCTCGTATGGTTTTGGCGTGTAATCTGCATCTACCACCATAAATCCTCTAAAAAGTTTTTCGGTTATGTCTTGTGCATTCTTGTCGTATGCCTTAAATCCGTGACCTGAAAATGCTGGAATCAACATGCCAAAATCGAATGTTTCGCTTAGGTATTCGCCATTGAGATTTTCATAATGCACCAATCCATCTTCCACCTTATAAATTCCGGCGCCTAAAATCCAATTAATGTTTCGGTCTTCAAAAATCATTTGAACCATATCTTCAGAATGCATGCCTTTGCCTTTGTATTCTAATAACATACCATCCATTCCAAAATCGCCCAGCTTTTCCTCGTTCGAAATCCAAGTAATAATGGCATTGTCTCGAACACCATAACGCTGCAATTCCATCTCCACATTGAGAATATACTCGAATGCAGCACCTTGGCATGTTGCTTTTGGATGACCTGTGCCAATTAGCACTTTTAATTTAGTTGGTGATGTTTTAAGTGCAACAATTAGCTTTTTAAGCGCTTTAGCCGCATGTTCTGCATGATCGTAGGTGCAAACAGAATAAACCTTATTGGTAGCAGGCACCAAACCTTCCGTTAATTCGAAAGCCAGTTTTGGACCAGTGGCGTTTATTAGATAATCGTACGTAATTTTTTCTTGAACGCCTAGCTTATCGCCGTAAACACCTTCAACTAAAATATACGGTTTTAATTCGCTTGTGTCTCCTTCAGGATGAAAAGAAACCGCTTTTGCTTGCTTATAATGAATTCCTTTGCGTTTGTATAGCGGTTCTAAAGGAAAGAGCACGTCTTTAGGTTTCATTCTACCAGTTCCAACCCAAATATTAGAGGGAACCCATTGGTAATTTCTGTTAGGCGAAACCACCAAGACTTCATGTTCTTTAGAAAGCTCTTTTCTAAGATAGGATGCTGCAGAATGGCCAGCAATTCCAGCGCCTAAAACAACTACTTTACTCATAGCTTTAAGATTTATTTCCAAACTTAAGCTTATGATATCTAATGGTTTGTAACAATGGTTACAAAGTAAAACATTTCTTTACTCTCTGGAAAAAGTTGAGCTTGCTGATGCAGAATAAAACTACTCGTGGTAAAAACCAATAGTTAATAGCGAAAGGTCGTCCACAAAATCGGTTTCTCCTTTGAAGCGCATCAATTCAGTAAGTAATTTTTTATTGATTTCTGCAACGGGAAAATTTGCATTGTTTAATAAGAACTCACCCAAGCGTTCAGACTCGTAGGCTTGTTTTTTGTAATTACAGGTATCGGTTAATCCGTCTGTGTAAAGCAACAACAAGTCTCCTTTTTCAAGTTGTTCATCCGCTTTACAAAGCGCTGGGAGCTCATCGAAAACGCCCAAAATAGTTGATCCAATTTTCAATTCTTTTAAAGTGCCAGCTCTACAAAGCATGGGTGGAACATGTCCAGCATTTACATATTCAAGTCGACCGTTTTCGAATAGGCGAGCAATAAAGAGGGTAATAAAACGGTCTCCCTTGGTTATTTCCATAACCCTTTGGTTAAGGTGTTCCACAACAGTTTTCGGACAAGGATTCTGAGCAACCAAACTTCTAAGGCTTGCTTGAAAACTTGCCATTAGAATTGCGGCAGGAACTCCTTTGCCAGAAACATCGGCAATACAGAAAACCACACTTCCATCTTTTACGGGAATGAAATCGTAAAAATCTCCGCCAACATTTCGGTTTGGAAGATATAATGGTGAAATATTAAGTTGGGGTGTTGAAGGCAATTTATCTGGAATCAACATGCCTTGGATTTGGCTTGCCAACGATAATTCGTGGTTCACTTTTTCTTGAAGCGAATTTATGCGGAACATGCGCTTGTTCTCGTTGGCAACTACCACAATATTGCAGACCGATTGAATATAATCCACCATTTCTTGCAAGGTGTTTTTGTCTTCCCAAGGAAGATTACCCAAAAAAAGATAAGCTAGAGCTTGGTCTTTATGGAAAACAGGAATTACATAATCGAACTCGTCGTAGAATAGCGTTTGATCTTCTGTAATCCAATCTGGAGCATCAGATTTAAATGGATAAAGCTGCGGATCGTTTGGCATTCCAAAAGCAATTACTCCTTGTGCTACCATTTTTTGCCAGCCAGCATCATCATTCAAATACAAAAGAAATTTACTTACATGCAATTGAGTAGCAAGTAAATAGCGCAGCATTTCTAGAATAGATTTCGAAGAAAAGTTGTAGTTAATTGCACGTGTAAGTTGGAGAACTCCATCTAGCATGAGGTTCTTGAGCTCCAACTTTTGGCGAAGCAAATCCTTTTCTTCGGTTATCTCTGTAAACTGCGACATATTTTCTGATGCCAAATTTAATCAATTTTAAGTCTAGAATTGAATGCATCGCTTAAAGCATTGCCAACTAAATTAAATGCGAATACCAAAAGCGCTATTACAATTCCTGGCGCTAAGGCCAAATAGGCGGATCCCATCACCAAAAAAGGATAATTCTCTCTGATTAATCCACCTAAGCTTGGGGTTGGCGGCTGAATACCTACGCCTAAAAAGCTTAATCCAGATTCAATTAGAATTGCGGTTGCAAAATTAGAAGCTGAAAGAATTATTACTGGACCCATGCAATTTGGCAGAATATGTTTTAATAAAATACGGAAATCGTTAAATCCCAGCGCTCTTGCCGCTTCAATGTATTCCATTTGCTTGATGCTGAGTACTTGGCCACGTACAATTCTTGCGACATCCACCCACATGGTTAAACCAACAGCGAGAAAAATTTGCCAAAAGCCTTTTCCAAAAACCAAACTCATGGCCAATACTAACATTAAAGATGGAATTGACCAAAGTACATTTACCAAATACATTACAACTTGATCTACCCAACCCCCATAATAAGCCGCAATTGCTCCAAGAAAAACACCAATTACTAAGCTGATAAAAACTGCCACCAAGCCAATTAAAAGTGAGGCTCTTAAACCTACTACAATTCTGCTGTAAAGATCTCGACCAAGATTATCTGTACCGATGAGGAAAAACTTACTTCCGAACGCTGCATTCTCGATATATTGAATCGTATCAAACTCAGTTGAACCATAGGGTAAAAAATTCCATCCTTCGCTGCTTTGCCAAGCGGTATCGATTGGAAGAAAGCTTTTAGTCTTATTTGAACCTAGAAAAATTTGTTTTAAGAACGGGTCACTTTCAGTGTTTCCATCTAAATAAAAGCCCTGAATTTTAGAAAACGGAGGAAGTATGGAGAGCTTTAAATCTTGAGTGTTAGCTTTTGGTGTTTTATCTGGTACTAAGAGAAATGCAAAAAGTGCCACAGAACAACTCAAAATAATAAACCAAAGGCCAAATAAACCTGGTTTGTTATGTTTAAACCTTTGCCAAACACCGTTATTCACTATTTCTGATTATGTTTAAAAAGCCCTGCTTTGGTGCAGAGATAACTGTACTTGGAAATATTATCTAAATTGGGTGTCTCTAGTTTTAGTAATTCCGATAAATCGGCGTCGAAGTATAGCTGATGCAAATACTCTTTTTCAAGCAACCTTTTTATGGCTTCTTCAACAGTTTGTTCTGATAGTTTAGACTTTTGAACAATTGCATTAAAAGAGCGTACAAAATAGGTATGGTCTAAAACTTCAAATTCTGCCTCTGTCATTTGCGTACCCTAAATTTTCGATCTTTCCACTTAAACCAACCAAATTTACTACCAAAACCCACTAAAACAATATAGGGTAAGTAAAAGAGTTGCTCAATAATTAAGTACGGTAGATATTTTTTTAACCCATAAAACTTGGTAACTAAGTTCATAAACCATAAATCAATTACCAATTTCCCAAGAAAAAAGGTGGCGAATTCAAACCAATACTGTGGCTTAAAAATTGCTAAAACGGCCAAAACAACTAGTAAAAAATTGAATAAAAAAACGCCAATTAAAACTTGATCGATTTGTTTGAATTTATAAGTTCCCGATTTTGAGACCCAGCGGATTCTCTGATTAATTAAGCCTTTAAATGTGGTTTCGGCCGTGGTGGTAACCATGGCATTGGCATCGAAAACAAAAACAACTTGCTCTGGATTCTGAGCAAATGCCTTGTGATATAAGTATTCGTCGTCTCCGCTGGGGCGGTCTGCATTATCTGTAAAGCCATCTAGCTTAAAAAAAAGCGCTTTTTTGTAAGAAATATTTGCGCCATTGCACATATTGGGGGTTTTCAAAGCTAAGGCAGATGCTCCTATAGCATTGAGCGAACAAAAGTCTAGCGCTTGAAATATTGCAAAATCCCCTGGGCTTGGATCTATCTTTACAGGGCCAAGCACGAAATTTATTACAGGATTATGATACTGCTTAGCCAATGTTTTCAACCACAAAAAGTTGGGAATACAATCGGCATCAGTACAAATTATATGTTCGTTTACCGCATTATCAATTCCCAAGGCTATTGCTCCTTTTTTAAAATTTGGGTATTGGCCTTCAAAATCTGATTTTAGAAAATAACGGTAGTTAATATCAGTTTTATAATTTTTCAAAAAACGCACGGTTTCGTCAGTTGAATAGTCGTCAACCACAATAAATTCAAATTGAGAAGTGGGATAATCTAAATTCTCAATACTTGCAAAAAGCATCGGCAAATTCTTGAACTCGTTACGAACTGCTACAATAATTGAAAATTTTATTTCTTCTTCTGGGTGATGAGTAGCCGAGTGAAACCTCTGATAACCAATTGCCCACCCATGTGAAAAGTTGATCACATGAAAGCTGTAAAAGATGAAACAGAAAAATAAAATGCTAATCAAGATTATTATCACGAAACAAGTTTAGTTTAAAAATTAAGAGCAATCCAAAAATTCCAGGAAAAACTAAATTTACCAACCACAAAAGAAAGCTAGAAAGTAGAATGGCAATTTCTGCGTCCCCCATAACTGCAGCTCCAATAAAAAACAATGCAAAGGATCCTCTTACGCCAATCTCAGAAAAAAAATGAGTGGGAACTAATGTTTGCCCTAAAAATGCTGCCGGAATTAAATATAACAGCGCCAAAAAATCGGCATCAATCTTTAAAAAAAATATCAAAAAGATCCATTGAAACGTAAAAACGAAGTACCGCAAAAGTGAATAAACAAGCAGAACAGATTGAATTTGCAAACTCAACATCCTCAAAACCAAAAAATTACGATACCACTTTTTGCGCCTAAAACGAATTGGAAATAGCTTTAAAACAAATTCTGGATTGTAAAATGAA
>DAIRTB010000041.1:0-6635 GCA_036804105.1 Bacteroidota bacterium
CACGGGAAGTTTCTTACCCCCAATTATTAATGGATCTCCTTCTGGATCCAGAAAAGACAGTGCAACCGCAGAAATGTGCAGACAGTTTGCCAGAAAAGGTTACGTTGTAGCCTCTGTTTCTTATCGCTTAGGTTGGAATCCACAGGGAACTACTCAAGAAGCAAGAACAGGTACTATATTAAATGCGGTTTACAGATCTATGCAAGATGCAAAAACTGCTATCCGTTATTTCAGAAAAGAATTTGCAATGAATTCTAATCCACACGGCATTGATACTTCAAAAATCATAATTGTTGGTCAAGGTACAGGTGGTTATGCAGGCTTAGCGGCTGCTTACTTAGATAAAGTTTCAGAGTTGAATTTATTAAAGTTTATTAACCCAAGCACCAGCGCATCTTATGTAAATCAAGCCCAAGTGGGAGATTTCGATGGTTTTGGAGGTGCAATAGGCGTTTTAAATAACGAGAACCATGTTGGTTACAGCTCAGACTTTAAATTGGTTGTTAACTTAGGTGGCGCAATAGGTGATACTTCATGGATGGAAGCAGGCGATATGCCATTAATGTCTTTCCACTCGGTTTCAGATCCATTTGCGCCTATAGATAATGGTGTTGTTTTGGTTCCTGGTACAACTTTCCAAGTTTTAGATGTTAGTGGAAGCAGATCTTTTACATCAAGAGCCAATAGGTTAGGCCTTCAAGGACCTCTTGGCAACCCAACACTTACAGATGCCATTTCAACTAAAGCTAACTCAATTAATGGTGGCATAACAGGTTTTTATCCTTTCCACATTGCACCGGCAGGCAGCCCACAGGCAGGCCCATGGGAATGGTGGGATTCTACCATTGTTAAACAAATTACAGTTGGTACATCTACTGGATTGGCAGCACATAATAACAGCATGCTTACCAACCCGAACATGAGTAAAACTAAAGCACTATTATACATAGACACAATGCAAAAGTTTTTAGCACCACGCATCATGAACGTTTTACAATTGCCAGGTAACACCTTAAATACTACAAGCTTGAGCAATGGAAATAAATTAGAGGTTTATCCTAATCCAGCTCAAACAGAATTGTATGTTAAATTATCTGGCGAAACTCCTAGAAGCATACGTTTAGTTGATATTACTGGAAGAACCATCCGTACAATTACACCTGGTTCAGAGAAAACGCTAACCCTTAACAGAGGCAACTTAGCCAATGGCGTTTACTTCTTGAAAATAGACTATAAATCAGGCAGTTTAGTGCAGAGAGTTGTTTTCAACTAGAGTTTAAGCGCATAATAAATTAATGATTAAAAAAGACCGGTTATAATACCGGTCTTTTTTTTATTTTTGCAGAATGAATCCCAACCCAGAAACGCCCCTAAGGGATACCGTCGTATTTTTTAGATTGAGTAAACTCGATCAAATTATCAGAGATCTTACAGTGATGTTATTAACATCAGGAGTAATTTTAGCCGGGTATTTATGGATGGATAAATTTGTGAGAAGTAAGCTTTTTGCATGGTTAGGGGTTTGGATTATGGTTGTAGGTATTGTAATGACCGTTATTGCCTTTAAAAAGCTAATCTCTCCCAAGAAAAGAGCCCGAGGAAAAGTTAGGTTTTCAGCAGAGAGAGGCATTATTTTGCACTTCTCTAGAATGAGATTTAACAAACACATTTCTTTCAAAAGTTTAAGCAAAATTTCTTTAGAGAACGATGGGCTATTACTAACCAGAAAAAATGGAAGTACCTATTTTATTGACTTTGGCAAGTCGTCTTCTAAAGATTCTCGTATCTACAAAGTACATTCTTGGTTATTAAAAAGCGATTACAGCAATATTTACAATTCAAATGGTGCTAATTTCGAGAATTACGAAGCAGTTAAGAATTACCGTTAATTAGGATAAACATCCTTTACTATGGCAGGCTCAATTTTCAGATCTAATGGAGTTTTGGGCAATATGGTCTTCAACCTTTTTGCAATTGTACTGCTTAAATCTATCCAATACTATTTTGTAGGTGTTCCAGACCCAATTGTTTTCAGCTTTTTACTAAAGCAGTTTACTTTAGAGCCGTTCATAGCATTTATCTTAAGTGGATTGGTGCTATTCACACAGTCACTTCAAATTGATTTCCTAGCGAACTATAGAGGTTTTATGGCGTCAAAAAACAGGTATTTTGGCGGCTTTTTAATCTTATTCAGCTTTTTAATACCAGAATGGTCTTCTTGGGGGCCAATCTTGGTTGGAAATTCTTTGCTACTTTTTATGATTCAAAAAACCATGCAATTGTATGGTGTTGAAAAAACGAAAGCAAAGGTTTTTGATTTAGGAATTTTCATCAGTTTGGGTTGCCTAGTACATCCAATATTTTATTTCAGTATTCCATTATGGATGTTTGGGATAGCCGCTATGGGGGCATTTAATATCAGAAATTTGCTAATTTTTATTGGCGGTGTACTAACCCCAATTTACTTTATGCTATCTATTGGCTATCTATTGGGCAGCAGCCAAACATTTTTAAATGGTTTTTTTGAAAGTTTTCAAGTTGGTGGAACATCTATTACCATAGCACAAAACCCGTTGAGCTATGTGGTACTTGTATGGGCAACGCTGTGTTCTTTTGCAGGGTTACTATCGTTTGGTTCCTTCTTTAATGGTGCAAGTGTACAATCTCGACTCTACATGCAGTTTTTTCTAGTAATTTTCGCATATTTCATTTTGCTAGTAACCATTTTGCCATATTCTAAGGAGGTGCTGTTTTGTTCTTTAATCCCCTTTTTTAGTTATTTCAGTGGTAAATTCTTGATGAAACAACCCTTCAAATTTATTGGCGATCTTTCTCTTTTTGCTCTATTGGGAGTTCTTCTGATAAGATTTGCCATTTATAACTGATTTTTTCTCAATTTTGCAGCATGAAATTTGGAATTGTAGTTTTCCCTGGGTCTAATTGCGACCACGATACCGCTTATGTACTTGGTACACTCCTTGGATTAGAAGTTGAAATGCTTTGGCATAAAGACACAGACCTTAAAGGTTGTGATTTCATTATTCTCCCAGGTGGTTTTTCCTATGGAGATTACTTGAGATCTGGTGCCATTGCTCGCTTCTCTCCAATTATGGACAGTGTAATTGCTTTCGCTAACAACGGAGGCTATGTTTTAGGCATCTGCAATGGTTTTCAGATACTTTGTGAGGCAGGATTAACTCCAGGAGTTTTATTGCATAACACAAGTAGGAAATTCATTTGCAAGAATGTGCATATTACTGTTGCAACTACCAATACACGTTTAACTCAAGGCTTAACAGTGGGTGAAGCCTTAAAAGTACCTATTGCACATGGAGAAGGTAATTATTATTTTGATGCTGAAAACCTGAAAGCGCTAGAAGAAAACGACCAAATCATCTTTAGATATTGTAATGAAAATGGTGAAATAACTGTAGAATCGAATCCAAACGGATCGATAAACAACATAGCAGGTGTTTGTAATGCAGGTAGAAATGTGTTTGGTTTGATGCCACACCCTGAAAGAGCCGCAGACCCATTATTAAGCAACACAGATGGCTTGAAAATTTTTGAGTCTTTGCTTGGAATTATTGCTGAGGAAGAGTAAAATTTCTCCATAGTCTTTCTTTCTACAACTTAGTCACATAGGTTTTTGATATGATTATTATTTGCTTTGTCACAAACCTTGTAGAAGCGTTCACTTGTAGTTGTCCAAAGCCTTAGTTTTCTTTTAACCAGATCGACACAAAAAAAGAAAGAAGCCCTATGTGACTATGTGGTTAAAACACCCTTAGTTCTAGTTTTCCTTCCGAAACAACCCATCGAAATTCAAAATCATAAACAAAGGAATGGCCATAAAACCACCTCTTTCAATAAAATCCCAAATTGGCGATCCTGTTAAAGGACGCATTAAAGCGGTTGCTACCGTCCAAAACAAACACCAGTATAAGAGTGGTTTTGTTGGTTTCACAATCAACAATATGGCGATGAGCACATCTAAACCACCAATAAAAACCATCACTTTTGGAGCTATACTCATCTTCATCCCCCAAAAAAGTAAAAAGGGAAGCCAAGATGGATTCTGTAAAATGGCCAAAACACCATGACCCAAAAAGGTTGCAGCTAAACCGACTTGCAACACCAAAATTGTCTTTTTGGAAATCATTACTTCACTAAATCGAAAGCGTCGATCTCTTCTAAAGTATCGGGGTTAAGCACCTGAACAGAAACTTTTTTGCCATCAACTTTAACCAAAACAACCGCATATTGCGTGCTAAAATTGGTAGTGAAAGCACTCCACGGAGTTTGCTCTTTGGCATAATAAGGCGCTCCAGCCGAACCATTGTTTATTTGGTAGATTGTGCGTGTTGGAACATATTTTTTACCAGCATAATCTGGTAAATAGATAGGTGTTTTTGGGCCGATTTCCGTTTTGTTATAATTGTGTTCATCGCCAGTTAAGATCGCTCTAACCTTTTCTGATCTGGAAATCATGAGATTAAGTAGCTCATCTCTTCGTTCAATAATGCCTTGTTCGTATGGTTTTCCGTCAACGTAGGGGCGAGGTGAGTTGTCGCCACCATACCACATATCGTCTTTTACATGGCCACCATTTGGGAAATTTGGCGTGTGTTGCGTTACAAAAATGTGGTCTATATTGGGGTCTTTTTCATAATTAAACAACGTCTGTTGAAACCACGCCAACTGATTGTCCATTATAAATCCATGTAAGTTTCCACTGCTGTATGGAATATTTTTCTTGGTTGGCGAGTACAAATAGTCTGAGTTTAATACAATAACTGCTACGTTGTTATAAGTATACGAAAATACATTTTCTTTATAAGATGGAAAATCGATCGTTTTTGAACTTGGATCATACTTACTACCGTCTTCGCTTTGTGGGCCATTTGTTGGGTTTACAAAAGCTTGAGCAAATATGGCTTCCGAAGATTCGGTATCGAAGGGAAAACGATCTATTGCATAAGCATTTTTGGTAACAGAATCAACAAACGATCGCATTAAAACCTCGTGATTTCCCATTCCGATATAAATAGGCATGTGGTGCCAAAAAGGCTCAACGCCTCTTTTCCAGTTTGCGTATTGAACCAACATCTCCTCAGACGAGTTGAGGTAGCCATCAATCATATCGCCCGTAAATTGCATAAAGGCTGCATTTTCTTGATAAGCCAAAGCCATTACTCTTTTCATGATGTAGTTGTTGGCGCCGTATACATCTCGCTCACCACCGCCGTTACCTCTTCGGGAATCGCTAGCATATGCAAATGTGAAAGGTGTTCTACTTCCTTTTCTTGGGGCAGTTGTAAAAGTATAATCGTGAATTTGCGATCCGCAGCTTACTTGATATTTGTATCTGGTGGCGCTTTCTAAACCGCCAATTTTAATCTCGTGTATTCTTGTTTTTTGTGCCGATTTAAATTCTCTTCCTTCAATCCTCACGCTTAAAATAGTTGGAAAGTTGGTTTCAAAATACAGTGTGCAGCCATCTTCTTCCAACAAATTTACCAATGGACCTTCAGTTATGGTAGTATCCACTTTAAAAGGGCCTTTTCCTGTAAAAGCAACTCTGCCATCGTACAAGATTTCTCCTTTAGTATTCAAAATTCTGTAACCTAAAACACCCTTTTCATTTTGTGCCCAATTAATCATGTCAAGGTTTCCGCTCATATCTTTAATTGAAACCTTTGCAATTCCATTTTCAATTTTAGCTGCTTTCTTAAAAAAAACCGTTGTTGGATGTTTAGAATCCCCATACGGTATAAAACCGTAGTACAGCAAACCCGATTGTATTGCCCCAAAATTGAAGTTTATTCCGATTTCTGTACCCATTGGAGCTCCCAATAAATCTTCTCGTGAAAAAGGCGCTGAGGTTTCTCTGGAGTAAATTTTACGGTCGCCAATTTTTAAATAGATCCCTTGGTTATCGCTAAAAACGTTGGTGTAAACAGAAGGTACTGTAACTTGTGCCAAGCAAATATTGGCAGCAAAGGCAACAAAAAGTAATAATAAGTTGTTAAATTTGAACATAACAGCAAAGATAAACTCCTATTAGGCAGTTGTATTAACCCATTGTAAACAAAAATTATGACTCCAATTTACTTAGATTACAATGCCACAACACCACTAGATCCAAGAGTTTTAGAGCAGATGATGCCTTATCTGACACAAAAATTTGGCAATGCTGCTAGTAAATTGCACCCCTATGGATGGGAAGCAAATGCAGCAGTTGATTTTGCTAGAGAGCAGATAGCCAATGGGTTAGGTTGTGAACCAGGAGAAATAAGTTTTTGCTCTGGAGCCACTGAGGCAATTAATTTAGCCATTAAGGGTGCCGCAGAAATACTCTCGTCTAAGAACCATCTAATAATTGCTGCAACCGAGCATTTGGCTGTTTTAGATACGGCTGCTAGTCTAGCTACAAAAGGAATTTTAACTACCATTTTGCCGGTTGATGCTAATGGATTAATTGATCCAGATAATTTCAGAAATGCCCTTCAACCTAATACGTTTATGGCTTGCGTTATGGCGGTTAACAATGAAACAGGCGTAGTACAAGACTTAAAAACTCTGGGTAATTTAGCTCGGGAAAACGGAACTTGGTTTATGGTGGATGGTACTCA
>DAIRTB010000041.1:6645-10361 GCA_036804105.1 Bacteroidota bacterium
GGAAAACTTAATATTCGGATGGACGAATATCCCATTGATTTGTATTGCATTTCTGCGCATAAATTCTACGGGCCAAAAGGTATTGGGGTTTTATATACAAGAAGAAAAAAGCCAAGAATTACCCTAAACCCGCAATTACATGGCGGAGGTCATGAGTTTGGAAGACGCTCAGGTACATTAAATGTTCCCGCTATTGTTGGAATGGGAATGGCGTTTAATCTTTGCCTTTCATCACCAGAAGAAATAGAAAAAATTACTTTTTTGCGGAATGATTTGGAGCATGCTTTGAAGTCTATGGCTGCGGTGAAAATAAACGGTGAAAATGCCCCAAGGGTGGGCAATACCATAAATGTTTTGTTTTATGATAGAAGTGCCGAAATGATGATTAAGCACCTTTATCCGCTTTGTTTGAGTTTGGGATCGGCTTGTAGCTCAGCGAATGCAAAGCCATCTCACGTGCTGAAGGCGATGGGTTTAAATCCGGCTGATTGCTTGGGAAGCATGCGCATAAGCCTTGGAAGATTTACTACCGAAGCGGAAATATCAACTGCAATCTCGCTTTTCGAAAAAGTTTTGAAATAATTAATCTGGATTTTTGGGTACAATAAGCACTGGAATTTGAACCCGATGTCTAACGCTATCTAAAGTTGAGCCAAATACAATATCTTTCAGGTTTCTGTGGCCATGAGCACCCATCACCAAAAGGTCTGCCTCACTTTCGTTTACAATTTTGCTTATTGCTTTTGCTGGATTTCCGAACCCAATTTTACCAATCGAAGATATTCCCTGTTGTTTTAGCTCATCAACATAATTTGCTAAAATTTGCTCATCCTCTAAGGTTTCTTGATCTCTACTTTTATTGCCATGGTAAATTGCCCCAGCAGATTCTGTTATATGAATAAGGATGTATTGTGCTTCTTTACCTCCTTGGGCAACAGCATACTTAATGGAGTTTAAATCTGAATCTCCAAAATCTAGGGTTAGGGCTATGTTTTTGTAATAAATTTTGTTTACAAGATCTGGCAACACTTCACCAACTTCATGAGGCGTAAATGCCACTTTTCTTTCTTGCTTTCCAAAAAATGGTTTTAAAGTTAAGTAGAGTAAAAGTATGGCTAGGGCTAGGGCAACTGGAATTACCAGAACATAGATAATCAGTGGATTTTCCATTGTAGTTAGCCAGCTTCTAATTTCGTCTACAACCAATTTTGCATTGAGTAAAACAATTATGGATGCTGTTAACCAAGCTAGAATTTTTATTGGTTTTGAGATCGCAAATTTGCCCATTTTTGCCTTATCTGAACAGAAATGTATCATGGGGATTACCGCAAAACCAAGTTGTAAACTTAAAATAACTTGGCTTAAAACAAGTAACTCTCCCAACCTTTCTTCTCCGAAATAGAGGATTGTAAAAATGGCAGGGGTAATTGCTATGAGTCTGGTAATTAAGCGTCTAAGCCAAGGTCGTATGCGAAGATTCAAATACCCTTCCATTACAATTTGTCCTGCTAAGGTGCCTGTAATAGTTGAGCTCTGACCAGATGC
The DNA here is from genome assembly GCA_036804105.1 of Bacteroidota bacterium. GTDB lineage: Bacteria > Bacteroidota > Bacteroidia > UBA7662 > DAIRTB01 > DAIRTB01. The sequence continues at coordinate 8,191 of DAIRTB010000041.1, forward strand.
AATTAAAGCAATTGCAAACAAAGCAGGCGCCAAATCACCAAATAAAGAACTCAATAGTTTATGTGCATCTTGAATTTCGGCAACTTCGAAAAGACCATTTTTATGGAATGCGCTTGCTGCTAAAATTAAAATGGCCGCATTTACAAAGAATGCCAAATTTAGGGCAATGGTGGTATCGAAAAAGTTGAATTTTATGGCTTCTTTCAACCCCTTATCAGTTCTTTCTATTTTTCTAGTTTGCACCAAAGAAGAATGTAGATAAAGATTGTGCGGCATAACCGTTGCTCCCAAAATACCAATGGCAATATACAAAGCTCCATTACCTAGGCTTGAGGGCACAAGTCCTTTTGCTACTTCGGCTAGATCTGGGCCGGTAATAAACATTTCAACTAAAAACGACACCCCAATTATAAATACCATAGATACTATAAAACCTTCCATTACTCTAATACCTCTGTGTAACAGTAACATAATGAGCAAAGTATCAAATGCTGAGATAATTACCCCGTAGATAAGTGGTAAGCCAAAAAGAAGATTTAAGCCTATGGCCATGCCAATAATTTCGGCTAAATCGCAAGCAGCAATGGCAATTTCGGCCAAAAAGTATAAGGGAATGTTTATAATTTTTGGGTACGTGCTTCTAGATGCTTGCGCAAGATCTAAGCCTCTTACTATGCCAAGTCTAGCGCTAAGGCTTTGTAGTAAAAGTGCCATGAGGTTAGACATAAGTAGCACCCAAAGTAGTTTATACCCAAACTGACTACCGCCTGCAATATCGGTTGCCCAGTTTCCCGGGTCCATATAACCAACACTAACTAAGTACGCAGGACCAATAAAAGCTAAAAGTTTTTTCCATGGTTTTTTGTTTTGATGGATATCTACACTGCTGTGAACCTCACTTAAACTGTTTTCTGATTCTGATTTCATGGAAAACAAAATTAAAATAAAAATTCAATACTCCGAATAATTTTTTTAGGCTAGCCTAAAAAAATTTGAAATCTTGGCAATTATTTGTACATTCATTTTAAAATTTACAAGCTATGAAAACCCTGATTATTTTTATTACTCTATTTTTCTATTTAGGCAATCTAAAGGCTCAAAATACCACTTTTCTTAATAGTGTAAAATTAGACGCTGAGTTTAAAAGACAATTTTTTAAAGAATTACTTGCTTTAGACAGAGGTGTTGCTCTTCGAGAAATCTTAGCAGAATCAGATTACGAAATATATTCGGCTTTGGTTTATGTAAGCGATCATAACAGCATCCCCTTTCATTTAAAAAACACAGTTTTAAACGACTATGTAACCATTAGAGGTACAAAAGCACAACTGCTTGAACTTATGTTGCAAGGGGAATTCGATCATCTAGTAATGAGTCCAAAAGTTGAATTACACAATGATGCCAGCAGAGGTTATATGGGCGTTGATGCATTACAAGCTGGATTTTTAAACAACAAAGCATATAAAGGAGCTGGGGTCTTAATAGGCATTGTTGATAGTGGCTTAGACTTTTTCCACAAAGATTTTAGAAATCCAACAGATTCAACCACACGTGTTTTGGCTATGTGGAATCAGAATTTAACCAAGATAGTTGGAGAAAAGCATCCAGAAGATGTTGATCCAACTCTAACAGGATTAAATTATGGGGTAGAATACACTAAGGCAGAATTGAATGATGATTTAGACGCATCTCCAGCAAATTTTGTTCGTAACACCATAACCGATCCTCATGGAACCCATGTTGCTGGAACAGCAGCCTCTAATGGTAACGCATATCTTGGAAAACATGTGGGCATGGCACCAGATGCAGAACTGATTATTGTTAACTCCAACTATTCTAGCAACGGCTTGATTGACGCTTTGAGATGGTTAAAACGTAAGGCAGTTCTTGCTGGGAAGCCAATTGTGGTTAATTTTAGCCTGGGAGGACACTTTAGTAGTCATGATGGAAAAGGCCCGGTATCTTCTGCCATAAATACTTATTCGGGGCCAGGTTTTATAGTAGTCGCATCAGCAGGTAATGAAGGCACTCAAAATATACATGCAGGGAGAAGAATTTTAGATAACACTAGCGACTCTTTGAGTTTTACTGTAAATGCTTACACGCCAAATTCGGGCAATCAAAATGATGTTTTACTTTTTGTAGCATATACGAATAATACGAATGCTGCT
>DAIRTB010000042.1:0-10172 GCA_036804105.1 Bacteroidota bacterium
GTTGCCTGATTACTAAACCAGCCTTCAGATTGAGTGTATTCAGATCGGTAAGAACCCAAATTAACTTGTTGGCCTAAATAATATCGAGATCTGAAGGTTACTACACTTTCATGTCTATATGAGGGTTCAACTTGGCTAATGTTAAAGCTATTAGACTGTATGTAATTAGAATAACGCAGTCCGTTGTTAGGGCCAATTGTTAGAAAGTAAGTGGCTGTATCTGTAAAAAGACTTTTGTATGTATTTGGTTGTGAAGATCTTGGAGAATAAATTAAAGAGTCGAGGGCGCCATCGTTTGCTTTTGCCACAAACTCAAGATAATCTGAGGCATTGAAAACACCATCTTGTTCGCCAAGCACAAATAGAGGTTGTTGAACCCCTCTAAAAAAAAGTTGAATTCTCCTAGGATCAATATTAGAAACTGGAATTCCTGCAGATGCCAATTGTGCAGAATCGAATCTTACAAGTGCATTTTCTCCAATTTTTATTTTCCAATATTGCTGGGTTGGAGAAATCCATTCATTACCAATTGGTTGCCCAATAAGTGCAACTGGAATCGAAAGAAAAAATGCTAACAAAGCGATTTTGAAATTCATTCTTCAAATTTAGCCAAAACAACTTTTTTTGGTGTGTTATTTCTTTATTTTTTTAGGTTAAAACTTATTTCCAACAGTTGAAATAAAATTTTTAGATTCAAACGATCCGATTTATTACCGTTGTTTTGGCTGTAATTTTATTTTATGATGTTAAATTGAAATTAAAAAGTGAAAATATTTTGTGTTAGTGCCATTATTTTCTGAATTTCGGCCTCGTAAAAGAAAAGCCTGATGGTATCATTATTAGTATCAATATTTGTAATTGGTTATTTGCTTATTGTTTTTGAGCATCCCATAAAAATCAATAAAACGGCAAGTGCGCTGTTTACCGCAGCGGTTTTATGGGCTGTGTATGCAATAATGAGTGACGATAATCACCATGTAGTAACACACTTGCAAGAGCATTTAGGTTCGGTATCTGAGATTTTATTCTTTTTATTGGGTGCCATGACTATTGTGGAAATAGTAGATATGCATCACGGTTTTAAAATTATTACCGATAAAATAACTACTAGAAATAAGCGTAAACTGCTTTGGTCTATTGCATTACTTACCTTTTTCCTATCTGCAATATTAGATAATCTTACAACTGCCATCGTAATGGTTTCATTACTGCGGAAATTAATTCAGGATAAAGAAGATAGATTGTTTTATGCTGGATTACTTGTAATAGCCGCAAATGCTGGTGGTGCCTGGTCTCCAATAGGCGATGTAACCACCACAATGCTTTGGATTGGAGGTCAGATTTCTGCAGAGAAAATAATGGTGCAACTCTTTTTACCAAGTTTAGTTTGTTTAATTATTCCACTTCTAATAATTGGACTTAAATTGAAGGGTGAATACGCACCAATTAAGGTAGATTTATCTCATGGCGGCGAAGTACCTCCTGGAAGTAAAACAATCTTTTTTGTAGGTGTTGGTAGTTTAATTTTCGTTCCGATATTCAAACTAATCACACACTTACCTCCATACATCGGAGTTTTGTTTGGATTAGGGATTGTTTGGGCAACTGCAGAATTAATCCATCGCAAAAATGAATCTAATGCAAAGAAGTACAATCCAGCTGCTGCACTTGCTAAAGTTGATGTTTCTAGCGTGCTCTTTTTTCTAGGAATTTTGGTCGCAATAGGTACACTCGAGGCAACTGGAGTTCTTACTACATTTGCCATTCAATTAGACAAAGCAATTGGGAATACAGATATCATCGTGCTTACTATTGGAGTTTTATCTTCAATAATTGACAATGTTCCGCTTGTGGCTGCGAGCATGGGTATGTATGCAATGCCAACAAAGGAAATTTTGGAATTTGCTGCCTCTAATCCAGAAGCTGTGGTCGATGGAATAATATCTTATTCAGATGGGCTTAAATATTATCAACAAGATGCAAAACTATGGGAGTTTCTTGCTTATTGTGCTGGTACAGGTGGTAGTATGTTAATTATCGGTTCTGCGGCGGGTGTTGCAGTTATGGGAATGGAGCGCATTGAGTTCTTTTGGTACATTAAGAAAATTACTTTCTTAGCTTTTGTAGGATATATTGCCGGAGCTTTGGCTTACTTAGCATTTTACAATTTCTCTCATTAAGCGAAATAAAATAAAAAACCCGCTCTCTAAAGGCGGGTTTTTTATTAGACGAAAGATTTCTTAGTTACTTAAAACTGCCTTAATAGCTTCGAAGTTTGGTACTTCGCCTGCGTTTTCAAGAACTTCTACATACGTAAGATTTCCGTTTCCATCAACTACAAATGCGGATCTTTTCGATACGCCCTGCATGCCTAAAGCAAATGTTTCATAAAGACAGTCATAATCTTTAGAAGCAATATTGTTAAAATCGGAAAGCAAATTGAATGGCAATTTTTGCTCCTCTTTAAATTTTGCCAAGGTAAATGCAGAATCTACTGAAATACCTACAACTTCTGCATTAAGATTGCTGTATGAAGCAATATCGTCTCGTACTGAACAAAGCTCTGCAGTGCAAACACCTGTAAATGCTAGAGGGAAAAATAGAATAACTAAATTCTTACCCTCGAAATCTGAAAGTGAGATTTCTTGTTTTTCAGTATTGAATAAGGTAAAATTTGGGGCTTTATCGCCAACTTGTAATGCCATTTGATTTGTTTTAGTTTGGTATCATAAACCGCATTACACTAAAAAGGTTTCATATAAAGTGCTTCAAATGGGTTATTGCGGTAAAAAGTGCACTTTTGTAATTGTTATATGGAGATGTTAATTCTGGCTTTCCTCTTGATTGGTTTTTTATGGGGCCTTAAAAATGGCTTTGTAAAAGAAATTATTACCATAATTTTTTGGTTTGTAGGCATTATTGCAGGCTTAGTTTTTTCTAAATATATGCTGGTGGTTTTAAAGCAATATTTTGAATTAAATAGTTTTTTTCTACCAGTACTCAGTTATCTACTGGTGTTTACTTTGCTTGGAATTATTTTTTGGTTCTTTTCTAAATGGCTGAATAAACTTGTTAAAATTTCTGGAATGAGTTTATTAAACCGGATTGCTGGAGGGCTTTTCGGGGCTTTTAAAGCAGTTCTGTTTATTGGCATGTTGTCTTGGGGATTGCAGAAGCTAGAATTTCATCCGCCCTCCATACAAGAAGACCAAAAAATTGCAAAGACAACATGGGAGCTAAGCACCATAATATTTACGGAGGCCTCTAATCAACTTCCATTTGCAAATAATGTTGTAGAGAAATTAGAATCAGAATTCGACCAAATTGGTGCAAAAATTACAAATCAAAAGCTTGATACTATTAGTAGATAATTACGATTCTTTTACCTACAACCTTTACGATTTGCTTTGTCAAACCCAGCAAGATTGTATGGTGATAAAAAATAATGAGCTTTCAATGAGGCAGATTGTTGAGCTCAATCCAACTGCAATTGTTTTGTCGCCTGGACCTGGAATTCCACAAGAAGCTGGGCTTACTATGGAAATTATTGCTTCATTTATGTCTAAAATTCCCATTCTTGGAATTTGTTTGGGGCATCAAGCCCTTGGCTTATCATTTGGGTTTAAACTTCAAAGAGCCCTTCTACCCATGCACGGAAAAGTAGACCTATTAACACATCAAAACCACTGGATATTTGAAAATATTTCTCCATCGTTTGAAGTAATGAGGTATCATTCTTTAATTTTGAATGAAAATGATAGTGCTCATTTAGATGTTATTGCTACCAATGAAAAAGGAGAAATTATGGCCATTGCACATAAGAATTTGCCGATTGTTGGATTGCAATTTCATCCTGAATCAATTCTAACTCCATTTGGAAATACCATGGTTTTTAATTTTATAAAATTTGCATTGAAAAAATAAGAATTAGCAGGTTTGTGTCAAAGAATCGTCACTCTTCCTTATAATTGTCCCCATTATCCCACATAAAGAACAAAAAGCTCTAATAATCAGTTATCATCGCATGCAAGCTTCTGGAATTGAATTAACTTCCTTACCCTACCTGAAACCTACCGACGAAATCGGTTTTGCCAGAGAGCTCATGCTTGATAATCAGGTTTTCAATTTACCAGTAATAGATACTGCAGGAACACTTCATGGTCTTTTAACTTTTTCATCCATAAGAAAATTAAAATCGAGCATCCTTGTACAATCGAATTCAGAAATATTGCAGCAATTTTATGTTTCGAGCGACGATTCCATAAACCAAATATTTAGAAAGTTTAATCAGTCAAGCATTTCGGTCTTACCAGTAATTTCTGAAGAAGGAATTTATTTAGGCTGTATTACCGCCGATAATCTGGTGAAATATTGCAGTACCATGGCTGCAGTTGATGTTCCAGGTGCAACACTTCAACTCGAAATTGGGCTTAACGATTTCGTTTTATCAGAAATTGCTCGAATAGCAGAATCTTGCAATGCACTAATTATCAGTTGCTTTGTGAGCTCACCTAGCAATGCCTTAAACATTCAGGTAAATTTAAAATTCAACAAATTAGATTTAACGCCTATTATTGCTTCTTTAGAAAGGTTCGATTACAAAATTTTGGCCTATTGGCATGAGCCTTTAAACGAAGATTTTTATGATCGTCGTTTTAAAGAGTTTTTAAACTACTTAAACATTTAAAGCCGTCTGATGAAGATAGGTCTATACGCAAGAACCATAAAGCCAGAAAATAGAGCAGAAATTTCTGAGATTCTGATAGCATTTTCCAAAACCAATACGGAGCTGTTTATCTACGAAAAAACTTTGCAGCATATGGATGCCTTGGCCATAAAATGCAAATTTTCGGACGTTTTAACTGATGATGATGATTTAACAGGAAAAATAGATTTTCTTCTTTGTTTAGGTGGAGATGGTACGCTATTAGATGCAGTTAAACTGATAAAAAATAGCCAAATACCCGTGTTGGGAATCAATTTTGGTAGATTAGGCTTTTTAGCCGATGTTAATAGAGAAGAAATAGCTGAAACGCTTATTCTTTTAGAAACAGGAAGGTATTCTATTGAACACCGGCAAATGATTTACTTAGATTCCGACAAACCACTTTTTAGTGGTATAAACTACGGCCTGAATGAATTTACTATTCACAAGCGAGATTCCTCCAGTTTAATAATTGTGCATACCTATCTTAATGGCGATTATCTAAATTCTTATTGGGCCGATGGTTTAATTGTTTCAACTCCAACAGGATCAACAGGTTATTCTTTAAGTTGCGGCGGTCCGATTTTACTTCCAACATCAGGAAATTTTGTAATAACACCAGTTGCACCACATAATCTCAATGTAAGGCCAATTGTGGTTCCTCAAAACAGTATAATTTCTTTTGAAATTGAAGATCGAGAAAACAGATTCCTGGCAACATTAGATGCTCGACTGGAAATTATAGATTCCACTTACCAAATTGCGGTTAGAAAATGCCCTTTTACATTTCCTCTAATTAGATTGCAGTCAGAGAATTTCCTTCAAACTTTAAGAAAAAAGCTTAATTGGGGCAACGATTTAAGGAATTCTTAAGCTAGTAATTGTTTGTTAACACTATTTTTATTTCTTTGTAGATAAAATATTGGGAAAGCCATGATTAAACATTTTTTTTTACTTCTTTTGTTTTCAGTACTTTCTTTTAATGGTCTATTGGCACAAGATTTAGAAATGGGCGTAAATCTAAATTCTGCCCATTATGTAGGAGATTTAAGAGAGCAATACAGTGAATTTGATAGTTTTGGAGATTATGTAAGCTATTCTAGTAGCTTAACAAATTTTTCTACTGGTTTCTATGTAAGAAGAGAGATAGATAAACGATTTGCCTTTAAAGGTAATTTACAGTGGGTTAGACTTAGTGCAGACGATGCATTAAATCAAGATATAGAGTTTAAAGAAAGAAATTTAAGCTTTAGAAACAATTTATTTGAACTTTCGGGTTTAATGGAATTTAATTTTATTGAATTTGGATACATACGAAAAAAGGTTATTAGCCATTTTACTCCATATATAAGTGCTGGATTAAGCATTTTTTCGCACAACCCGCAAGCATTCTATAATGGAGATTGGGTTAACCTTATGCCACTTTCAACTGAAGGGCAAGGATTAGCAGAATACCCAGAAAGAGAACCTTACAAACTCGTTCAAATAGGAATACCTATGGGTGTTGGTTTCAAATTTGCCCCCTCACCAAAAATTAGAGCATCTTTTGCAATAACCTATAACAAACTTTTTTTCGATCATTTGGACGATGTAGGCAATACTTTTGCCGATATCAACATTCTAAAAGCAAATAAAGGAGAAGTTTCTGCAGCATTAGCAGATAGATCTAAAACTGCTTATCCTAGAGATGGGAGTTATAGACGAGGAAATAAAGAGGATAACGACGGATATTGGCTAATTGGAGTAAATTTTGGTTTTATTATAAATTAATATTTCGGTCTACCGCTTTTTTTTTCGTACTTAGCATTTCAATTTTATTAAAGGCAATGTTAAATACACGATTTTTCCTTTTTGCTGCTCTTTTATTTTTATTCCATTATGTTAATGCCCAAAAAACTGACGTTGGAATCAATCTTTATGGCACCAATTATGTGGGCGATTTTACAGATAATTTTTCTGATCGAGATTTAGCCTCTTACCCATTATATTTCTTAGAAACTTCAAGATTTGGTTTTGGAGGTCATGTAAGATATAGGCTTACAGATAAATTGAGTGCAAGAGGTAATGTAAACTTTATACGAATAGAAAACGCTGATTCCTTGTCTGATTTGAATAGAAAAATTATAAGAAACCTTTCTTTTAGGAACGATATAATTGAATTTAATGCGCTTTTAGAATATCAATTCAGACCTACTGGAACTTTGAGAAATGAATTTAAAAGCTCCCCATTTGTTAGTGCTGGTATAGGTTTAATCAGACATAATCCAAAAGCTAGAATTGGTGATGAATGGTATGCTTTACAACCATTAGGCACAGAAGGCCAAGGACTATTCAATTATCCAACGAGAGAAGAGTATAGTTTGTCTCAATTGGTAATTCCATTGGGCGTTGGTTGGAGATTTATATTTAACGATTATTGGGCTTTGGCCGTAGAGTTAAATTATAGACACACTTTTACAGATTATTTAGACGATGTATCTAAATCTTATGTTGACAATGCCCAGCTTTTAGCAACCAATGGTGCAATTTCAGCAGCATTAGCAGATAGAACTCCTGAAAGGTTTGGAGATTTTTTACCTAATCCAGAAGGTACTGTAAGAGGTAATGAAACTGAAAACGATGTTTTTTATTACATTGGTGTATCACTTAGTTATACCATTTGGCGCAAAACTTGTCCTTCATTTAACAATGTGAGACGAAAATAAGGTTTTTTGTTTCGTACCTTTGCAATTAATGCGTAGAAACAAATTTCTTCTTTGGTTTTTAGGTTCTTTAGCAATCGTTTCTAATACATTTGGGCAACCTGCAAAAGGAATTACAACAGAATTTGGGGGAAGTATAATGCTCTCAAGCTATTTTGGAGATCTTAAGACAGGCCTAAGTAGTAATCAAAATTTTTTGTTATACTATTTATCATTTTCTCCTCAAACCGCAAGGCCAGGCATTGCCTTACTTATGAGAACTAATTTCAACAGCAGATTTGCTTTTAGAACATCACTTTCACAAGCAACATTAATAGGCAACGATGCTTATTCAATTGATGATGGTAGAAATAGAAGAAATCTAAGTTTTAAAAGTCCCCTTACAGAGGCCGCTGGAATTTTCGAATACAACTTTTTTAGATTTGGTAATTATAGGGGAGGGCGTAGTTTTACGCCATTTGTAGGTTTAGGAGTAAGCGTTTTTAAATTCAATCCAAAAGGTTTTTATCAAGGAGAATGGGTCGACTTGCAACCATTATCTACAGAAGGTCAAGGCCTTCCGGAGTATCCGGAAAAAAAGCCGTACAATTTGGTAGGTGTTGGTATGCCTTTTATTATTGGTTTCAAGTTTGCTCCAAGCAAACAAATTAGAATTGCCTTTGAATATGGTTATAGATTAACGCAGACAGATTACATTGATGATGTTAGTACTACCTATATTAATAACGGAATTTTAGCAGAAAGAAAAGGTGTTATTGCCGCAGCATTAGCAGACAGAGGCGCTGAATATTTGCCAGGTTCTGACCCTAGACCAGCAGGAGCTAAAAGGGGTGAACCCAAAAATAACGATGGATACTTTTTAATGGGTGCAACCGTTACATATTTTCCCTTTAAAAGTAATTGCCCTCGTTGGAGAAAACGTTAATCTGATTTTTATTAGACTATGAAACAAGTAATTTACTTAAATGTATTTATAAGCCTCCTGTTTTTAGGTAGCAAGTCTTTTGCCCAAAAAGTTGAATTTGGAATTCTCGGAGGCATTGGGGGTTATGTTGGTGATATTAACACTTACCCAACCTTTAATCCTGAGAAAATCGATCATGCATATGGAATATGGCTAAAGAAAAACTTTAATCCATATTGGGGTATTAGAATGGGCTACCACCAAACCAATATTTCTGCCGCAGATTCGATCTTTACAAGCGACCCTTTCAAATTAAATCGTAACCTCAGCTTTAGGAATAGAATTAACGAAATTTCTTTTCAAACAGAATTCAATTTTATGCGATTTATGCCAGAAGAAACTGGTTATAGATTTTCGCCTTATATAAATGCAGGAATTAGCTGGCTTTTTCACAACCCGCAAGCTTTTATCGACAGTCTATGGTACGATCTTCGTCCTATTGGTACAGAAGGTCAAGGTCAATTTCAGTCCACCAGACTCTATAGCAAAAGTGCTTTAGCAATTTCAGTAGGTGGCGGGATAAAATATAATTTTGCTGGAAGAAGCATTTTAGCTCTAGAATTTGGATTAAGAAATGCTTTTACAGATTATTTAGACGATATCAGTGGTGTTTATTTCGATAATGAATTAATAACTAGATCTAGAGGTGCGGCTGCTGGTAGGTTAGCAGATAGAACTCAAGATATTCCCAATGCGCTACCTAACAATCCAGGAAAAGTAAGGGGCGATAGTAATATGAGAGACTGGTATCATTATATTGGAATAGCCTACATTTATAGCTTCAGAGCATCAAAGTGTGATGCTTTTAAATAATTTACATGTCTTTAAAATCGAATATTAATCCTGATAAATTGCCTTTACATGTTGCTGTTATTATGGATGGCAATGGTAGATGGGCTTATGGTCAAGGAAAGGAAAGAGTTTTCGGACATAAGAATGGAGTTAGTGCGGTAAGAAATACTGTAGAGGCTTGCGCTGAGATTGGAGTTAAGTTTTTAACTCTTTACACTTTTTCAACTGAGAATTGGAATAGACCTAAAAACGAAGTAGATGCCTTAATGCAGCTTCTAGTGCTTACCATTAGAAGTGAAACCGAAACTTTAATTAAAAACGACATAAGATTAACAACCATTGGAGATCTATCTGTTTTGCCCGGAAATTGCATTGATCAATTAAATGAAGCCATTGAAATTACCAGAAACAATAAGAGAATGACGTTAACACTAGCGCTTAGCTACAGCTCTCGTTGGGAAATTGTAACCGCTGTTCAAGATATTGTAAAAGACGCCATCGAAAATAAAGTTAAGGTTGAAGACATCTCTGAGCAATATTTTTCGTCTATGCTTCAAACTAGAGAGATGCCAGATCCAGAATTGATTATTAGAACAAGTGGTGAGTATAGAATAAGCAACTTTTTGCTTTGGCAAATTGCTTATGCAGAATTTCATTTCACCAACAAACTTTGGCCAGATTTCGATAAAGACGATCTCTACACGGCAATATTAGATTTTCAAAGTAGAGAACGTCGTTTTGGTAAAACAAGCGATCAAATTAAAATTAACTAATGCACTTTATTAAGCAAATTACGATTTCCATTCTTTTTGGTTGTTCGTTTATTTCTGCAACAGCACAAATAAATTTAAATTCAGATGAAATTACTATAGATTACTCAAATCCAAAAGAGTATACTTTAGGTGGAATTGATATTGTTGGTGCAAAAGCCTACGACAAAGATGTTTTAATTATCCTGAGTGGATTAAGGCTTGGCGAGAAAATTGAAATTCCGAGTGAGAAACTGTCT
>DAIRTB010000043.1:0-4630 GCA_036804105.1 Bacteroidota bacterium
ATTCTGCAACAAATTGGCTGCTTGGTCTACATAATTTATAACTTTTTTATTGGCTTCTATGTCTTTTTCTGCCAATGGCTTCAGCAGCAACATTTCTATTTGCATCTTAATCTTAGTAAGTGGTGTTCTTAAATCGTGGGCAATCATGTTGAGCACCGATTTGTTTTCTTCGTTAGCAGAATTTAGTAGCTCGTTAGAAAACTCCAGCTCATTTTTCTTGGATAGAATCTCCCTGTATTGTGCTGCTATTACCACTAAATTTTTCCTGTTTTTTTGATAATTATAATAAACGCCGATAGCTAAGACGCTTATAAACAGGGTAATAATTAACAGCACAAGCAGTTGATTTTTAGATTTACTAATTTCGATCTCTTTCAATAATGCTGTTTTCGTTAGGCTTTCATTTGCAAGCTGCTCTTGAAACAGAGCATATCTAGATTCCGAGTCGGTTATATTCTGCTGTTCGTTTTTAGAGAAAATTGAGTCTCTTAAGGTGAGCGCATTTAAGAAGAACGTGTTTGCCTCTTTAAAATTCCCTTTGGCACTGTAGAGCGCCGCTAAATTTTTATAAACTGAGTAAAGCACATCTTTTCTGCCAGCAATTTTATTCAATTCTATACTTTTCAACATGTAGGATTCGGCTAAATCATACTCCCCTTTATGGTATTTCACCAAACCTAACTTACCATAAGCCTGCGGTAAATGGGCCGAGACCCTGCTTTCTTGCAAAATAGAAATCGCCTCTTCAAGAGCGGATGCTGCTTCTGCATAATTCCGCTTCTCTAAATGGGCAGAAGCCATATTATGTAGAATTGATGCTTTTAAAGCATTGTTTTGAGATAAGTTTGCTAGAATCAAGGCTGTATCACAATATAATAGGCAAGAATCGTAATCTTTTTTTTGCTCCAAATAAATGGTAGAAATTGATACCAAATTATTTCCAAGCCATAAATAGTTTTTAGATTGTATGTTCAAAACCATTGCACGATTAATATATTCTAATGCCTTATTGGGCATTGACCATCTAACATAAATATTGCCAATATTATGTAAAACTCCAGCAGATTTCAGGAACAAAGTATCATCAACACTTAAATTTTCGAAAATTTTGAGTGCTTCTTGATAATAATACATGGCTTGAGAAGAATTGGCTCTTAGAAAATATGCGTTGCCCATACTTTTTAGGTAAAACAATTCATATTCGGGTTGCCTAGTAAACCGTTTATTATCATCAAAATACTTTAAAAATGCCAAGGCGCTGTCGGTATTTATAAATAAAGCAGTATTCACAAGCTTTTGGTATGCCTCAAAAGAATTCTCCTCATTCCCTTTCATTGCAACCAGTTTAATGCTATCTAAATTTGGAGGAGACTGTGAGTGAGCCGCTTTTATTGAAAAACAACACAAAATACAAGCGATAATAATACGTGCCATAGCAAACATTTGAGGTATTGAATTCTTTTTCGAATCTAATAAATCTAATTTAAAAAGTGTTAAAATGAATTTGTAGATTTACCACGAATTCAATTAAACAGAAAATGAGCCTCAATCCACCGCATATTTTTTTAATTGACGATGACCTTGAAATTGGGCAGTTCCTACAAGAGTATTTATTGCTTAAAGGGTTGAAGGTGAGTTATTTCTACGATCCTCACGAAGCTTTGAACAATGCCCAAACAAACATGCCATCGCTTGCAGTCTTAGACATTAACATGCCTAGAATGGACGGATATACACTTGCAGAATCATTGCGAAACATTTATCCAGAACTGCCATTTATTTTTCTATCTGGACTTGGAAACAAAGAAGATCGAATAAAAGGATTAACCCTCGGTGCAGACGATTACATGGTTAAGCCTTTTAGCATGGAAGAGGTTTATCTGCGAATTATGGCAATTATAAAAAGATATGGAAGTACGCCAAACTCAGGCTCTAACCTAAACAACAACGTCCACATTATCGAAATCGGAAAAATTCAGTTCAATACCCTCTATCAAACCTTAGAATTTCCAGCATTAAAGGTTAAATTGTCTGCAATCGAAAGTAAATTACTTACCATTTTATTAGAAAACCTCAATCAATCTGTTGGTAAAAACCAACTCATCGAAACCGTTTGGGGCAAAAATGCGGTAGGCAAAGACAACAGTCTAACCGTTTACATAAACAAACTGCGCAACCTTTTCGCCAACGAAACCAACGTTCAGATTATAAACCAACATGGTGAAGGCTATAAGTTTGCGCTGGAGAGGTGAAACTGTTTTTTTTATTTTTTTGGGGATGATGTTACGCTTAAACATACTTTTAGCTGATTAGAAAACTTCTCGAAAGTAGAAAAAACTTTCGAGAAGTATTTGATCAGAAGCAAAAGGTTATGGGTTTAAAAAATATTTATTTTCACCATTTTGTTAAAATAAGGCTAACTTTAGAAAAGCCAGCAAGGCGAATGTACAATGAAAAGATTGTTTATAGTGGAATAAAAAAAGAGATGGAGATTCAATAGCGTTCAATCTTTATACCTCCACCTCTCTGAGAAATTTACTCTTTAGGGATTTTTCATTTTACCTCTACCTCTTTGGATCTTATAGCCCAAACCTAAATTAAACAAGCCACCAAACTCTTGGGTAATATTATATCTTGTACCCATATCAGCACCAAATATTAAGGTTGTACCTATACCAAGTTTTTGTTGAAGAAACCAATTTCCAAAAAGGTCAGCTCTAAATCCATCTCCAATATTCTGTTCAACCCAAGTGAAAGGTCCAAAAACATATAAATCACCTCTTTTAAATCGAACATCATCGTAAGAAAGTCTGTTCATTGCAGTAGAATGTGTAGCCTGAATATCATAAAAGAAGAAGGGTTTTACATGCTCCAATTTCTGTAATACATGTCTATGATAAAACCCTTGAATACCAAAATTATGAGCAAATTCAGATACATATAGCCTCTTATAATAAATTTTATCTTGATCGTCGTTATGCTCTAATTTGTTTAGGTTAATTCTTAAGGCTGCCCCGAATTCATGTTTAGTATTTTTGGTTTTAGAAATACCAACTGAAATATTTCTCCTGGCTATTGTTGAATTAAATCCAGCATGAAGTTGGGTTTGTGCTTCTGCTTTTAGGAAAACTAATATTCCAAAAAACAACATTGTAATTTTATTCATATTTTTTTATTAATTTATGAGCTTTAGTAATTAATTTTCTGAAAATAACTAAGGTTTCTTTAATGAACTAACAACTTAAAAACTTTTACAATTCTATTACAATGTTGGGGTTTTATATCATTTCCACATTTCTTCTTATTTCATTGGCATTTTTTTGAAAGGATTTAAAAATCCATTTCTATTCATGGGTATAGGTGGACGAAAATTGCCAAATTATAATTTGCGTAAGTATACAAACGAATTATAAATTGTATGCCACCTCTACCAACCAAAACGGTCAATGCTATTTAGGGAAGTACAATAATCCATCATTAAAAATCAATAATCCACAATCAACTAAGCGGTAAGCCAAAAGCCATTCTTTTGTAGGCATTTATCAAGCCATTGGTTGAGCCATCGTGTGAGTTGACAGTTTCTTCGCTTTCTAGTTCTGGAAGAATTTTCTTAGCCAAAACTTTGCCTAATTCTACACCCCATTGGTCGAAACTGAAAACATTCCAAATGATGCCTTGTGCGAAAATCTTGTGCTCGTACATGGCAACAAGCGCTCCCAAACTGAAAGGTGTAATTTGTTTCACCAAAATGCTGTTGGTTGGTCGGTTACCTTCAAAAACTTTATGGGGAGCCAGTGCTTCAATTTCTTCTGCGTTTAATCCTTGTTTCTCAAGTTCAACTTTTACATCTTCTAAAGATTTCCCATTCATTAAAGCTTCGGTTTGTGCAAAAAAGTTGGAAAGTAGTTTTGGGTGATGATCTGATATTGGGTTATGACTGATGGCAGGCGCAATAAAATCGCATGGAATTAAGCGTGTGCCTTGGTGAATTAACTGATAAAATGCGTGCTGACCATTTGTGCCCGGCTCACCCCAAATTATTGGACCAGTTGAATACGTTACCTTATTGCCATTTTGGTCTACTTGTTTACCATTGCTTTCCATATTTCCTTGTTGGAAATAGGCCGCAAAGCGATGCAAATATTGATCGTATGGCAAAATAGCTTCACTTTCTGCTCCAAGGAAATTGGTATTCCAAATGCCGATAAGCGCTAATATAACTGGGATATTGTATTCGAATGCTTCATTTTTAAAATGTTCGTCCATAAGATAGGCACCTTGAAGCAACTCTTTGAAATTTTCGAAACCAATAACACAGGCTACAGGCAAACCAATGGCGCTCCAAAGCGAATATCTTCCGCCAACCCAATCCCAGAAACCGAACATGTTCTCTGGGGCTATGCCAAATTCCTTAACGGCAGCTGCATTGGTAGAAAGTGCAACAAAATGTTTGGCAATGTCTGTCTCAGTTCCGAACTGTAAAAACCAATTCCGTGCAGAATGTGCGTTCGTCATAGTTTCTTGGGTAGAAAACGTTTTCGAGGCGATGAAGAATAAGGTCTCTTCAGCATTTACCAATTTCAAAACTTCTGCGAGATGCGAACCATCTACATTAGAAACGAAATGTATG
>DAIRTB010000043.1:4682-9510 GCA_036804105.1 Bacteroidota bacterium
AGCTTGAATTTTGTTGGCGAAAGCTTCCATATCTGCCAAGACTTTTCTAATATCGGTAAGAACATTATGGCCATCAACTAAAATTGGATCATCGCCAAAATTGCGGAGGGCGGTATGTAAAACAGCTCTATTTTCTGTTTCGTTGATGGACTCGCCAGCAAACATTGCGCTGATGGCATCCTTCAACTTGGTTTCTTTAGCCAGTGAAAGAAGTTGAGCAAAAACCTCATCGTCTACCTTATTTTTAGAATAATCTACTAAAAGGAAATTGCCTAATTGGCGGCTATAATTAGAAAAACGCTCAGCATCAGCATTAAAAAGGTCGATAATATTGGTTTTGCTTAAACGATCGGCCGAATCTTGTAACTGCGCCCAAGCATTGGTTTCTGTGGGATTAATTTTTGGTAACATATCCCCAAAAGTAAGGAGCTTAGGAGTGTGGCACAAATTTTTCTTTTTATAGATGATGGAAATACCAGAAGCCCAGACATCACCTCAAAAAAAATAAAAACTAGCTGAGCGTATAAAACTCCGTTTTCTCGGTATTGTGCACCCTGATAATTCCTGCTGAGATAAGATTTACTAAAATTTTGTTTGCACGCCATTTGGAGATATTTACCAATTTGCAGAACTCTTTTAGGGTAATTTTATTGGTTTTTGAGAGGAAACCAAGCAGGGCTTCTTCTTTGCTGGTGTATTTTATTAAGGTATCTGCTCCACTTGTTTCCCGCCGAATTACATCGAGCACGGTTTTGCTGGCAAGCACACTGTTATCGTCAACTCGAATATAAGCCCACCATTTATTGTCATCTCCAAGTGCGAAATGAGGTTTCTCGCTGCTGTTTGGCACTTCAACTAAAAGCACTTGTTTGCCTTTTTCCTCTAAAGTCTTGAATACAATTTGGATGGGTGGTTTGCAGAAAAAGCCCGCTGCGGCTTCTAGCATGTATTTTTCTTCTTCGATGTTGGCACCTCTTATGCCACCATTATCTCTAACTCCAACAAGAATTCTCCCTCCACGAGTGTTGGCAAAAGAGACCATAGTTTTAGCAATCTTCTGCGAACTGCTAATGGTTTCTTTAAAATCTTGCTGGTCGGTTTCGCCAAGCTGAATTAATTGCGATAACTTCATGGGTGGGTGAATAACAAATCTAAACAGAGTTGTTCTGCTTAAACCAAATTCATTTCGGTTTCGTTTTTTTTAACCTAAAAGTTTTCAAAAGGATTTGTAGTATATCCTACTTCGAAATTTACTTTCTTAAGTTATAATACTGCGCAAACCAATCAAACATCCAAAATCACAAAAACCCCAACTCCAACTTCGCTTCTTCGCTCATAAGATCTTGAGACCAAGGCGGATCGAAGGTGAGTTCTACTTTTACATCGTTAACACCTTGGATGCCACGAAGCTTGTCTTCTACTTCTCCAGGTAAACTGCCTGCAACTGGACAAGCAGGTGAGGTTAGGGTCATTAAAACTTCAAGATTATTGCCGGGATCAACTTTTACATCGTACACCAAACCCAGCTCGTAGATGTCTACCGGAATTTCTGGATCGTAGATGGTTTTAAGTACATCTATGGCGGCTTGTTTTATTTCTATAAAGCTTCTGCTCATTTTTTTAGGTTTTCAGATGATACCAAATCGTAGGCTTTTGCAGACGATTTCATCTTGTTAATCATAGACGATAAGCCGTTTGATCTATTAGGAGAAAGGTGTTCCCGCATCCCAATTTTGTCGATGAAATACAAGTCTGCATCTACTATTTCTTTCGGGGTATGGTTAGATAAAACCTTTACCAGCATGCCAACCATTCCTTTTGAGATAATGGCATCGCTATCTGCTTCAAAAGAAAGTTGGCCATTTTCGTTTAAATGGCTGTGCATCCAAACCAAACTTTGGCAACCGTGAACTCTATATTGATCGGTCTTGTAGTCAGGCGTTAAAGCTGGCAATTCTTTCCCCAATTCAATGAGGTAATTGTATTTATCTGCCCAATCGTCAAATAATTCGAAATCGGCAATTATGTCTTCTTGTATTTCTTGTATGCTTTTGCTCATGGCTATTGCAACATTTTTTGTACCTTTTTCAGGGATTCTATAAAGTAATCTATTTCGGCCTCGGAGTTGTAAAACGCAAACGATGCCCTGCATGTTCCTGGAATATTGAAATGCGTCATAATCGGCTGTGTACAGTGGTGACCAGTTCTAATGGCAATTCCATATTGATCTAGCAAAACGCCCACATCGTAAGGATGCTGACCTTCAATCAAGAAAGAAATCACTGCCGCTTTGTGCTCAGCTGTTCCGTAGTAAACAATGTTTTCTAACTCCGACATCCGCTTCAACCCATATTGCAGCAACTCGTTTTCTCTGTTGGCGATGTTGTCCATGCCAATTTCAAGTAGGTAATCTAAAGCTACATTCAGACCAATTCCATCCGCAATATTGGGTGTTCCCGCTTCGAATTTCAGTGGAAGGTCGTTGTACGTAGTTTTCTCGAAAGTTACGATTTTGATCATATCGCCACCACCTTGGTAAGGCGGCATTGATTCGAGGATTGCTTCCTTTCCATAAAGCACGCCGATTCCGGTTGGCCCCAACATTTTGTGAGCCGAAAAACAGAGGAAATCGCAGTTAATGTCTTGAACATCGATTACTTTGTGCGGTGCAGCCTGAGCAGCATCCACCAAAACAACTGCGCCTGCAGCATGTGCCAAAGCAGTAATTTCTTTTATTGGGTTGATGGTTCCGAAGGTGTTAGACACATAAGTTACTGCCACAAACTTGGTTTTTTCAGTAAGCAAATTTGTGTAAGCATCCATATCTAAAGTTCCATCAGCTTGAAATGGAATTACCTTAAGCGTAAGATTTTTCCTTTCGCAAAGCATTTGCCAAGGCACAATGTTGGCATGGTGCTCCATTGCCGAAATTAAAACCTCATCACCTGCTTTAAGGAAATGATCGCCATAACTTGTAGCTACTAAATTGATGGCATCGGTAGTTCCTTTGGTAAAGATAATTTCCTTTTCAGACGCAGCATTTACAAAGCTAACCAGCGTTTTGCGGGTTTGCTCGTAGGTATCTGTGGCTTTTTGGCTAAGAAAATGTACACCACGGTGCACATTGCTATTGTAGTTTTCGTAATAATTAGAGATGGCATCAATTACCTGCTTTGGCTTCTGCGATGTAGCGGCGTTATCAAAATAAACCAAGGGTTTATTCCCATGCACTTTGGTGTCTAAAATGGGGAAATCGCTTCTAATGCGCAGAAAATCAATATCGGTAGTTTTTATCATCTAATTTAAATTTTGTAATCGGTCTGCCAATTGCTCAAGGAGATAATCAGCTAAAGTTTCTATGCTGATGTGGTTAATTACGTCGGCAGCGAAAGCTTGAAGCAATAATTTACGAGCGCTTTCCTCGTCAATTCCTCTGGCACGCATGTAGAACAATTCGTTCTGATCGAGTTGACCAACCGTAGCGCCGTGTGAGCACTTCACATCATCCGCAAAAATTTCTAATTGCGGCTTTGCATTAATCGTAGCGCTTGGCGATAGCAAAATGTTGGCATTCGATTGGTACGCATTTGTTTTCTGCGCATCTGGCCTAACCATAACTTTGCCATTGAAAACCGCTCTTCCGTTGCCGGTAAGCACACCTTTATACAACTCGTTCGATTGGCAATTGGGCACTGCATGATCCATCAATGTGTGGTTATCTATATGCATGCCCGATCCTGCGAGGTATAATCCGTAGAAATTGGTGGTGCAATTTTTTCCTTTGTGGATGGCGTTTAGGTTGTTACGAACCAATTTACCACTCCACGTTAGGGTTGTACCCAAAAATCTGGAATCTTGTTCTTGCGCAATTTCGATGCTGCAAATCTGCATAAGCTGATCGCATTCGGTTTGCAACTTAACGTATTCTAATTCGGCATTTGCACCGATAAAAATTTCTTCAGCACAGTTCTCGAAAAGTTCGCTGCCACTTAAATTGTGGTGACTGCTAATTACCTTCAGCTCAGCATTTTTGCCAACTTGGAACAAACTTCTCGGTTGCCCAATTTGAGCACCTGTGTTTATATGTATGATGTGAATGGGTTTGCTTTCAACTTTTCCTGCTTTCAAATTCAGGTAAATGCCATCGTTCAGGAAAGCGGTATTCAAGGCCGATAAACTTTCGTTGCTTACCTTAAGCAAGCTTCCGAAATGTTGAAACGCTTCAGGGTTTGAACTTAAAGCCGATCTTATGCTGCTAATTTCTGTTGTAGTTGGCAAACTTGATAATTCTGGTTTGAAAAATCCATCTACCAAAACAACGGTAAAGGTTTCCAAGCCCGGAATTTGAAACTGTGCTATGGTTGTGGCATCAACTGATTTCGCAAGCGAGGTGTTGGGAACAAATTCCGCAACATCACGCAGGTTGGTGTATTTCCACTCTTCGTTTTTGGTATTAGGGAAACCGTTCTCAGAAAATATACTGAACGATTCTTCTTGAAGCGACTTGGTTTTTTCTAGCAAAACTGCATCACCAAAAGCATTTAAAAAATGTTGTTTTAATTCCATATTTTATGCCTCCAACTGGTCTGCAACCTCTGCTTTAACCCAATCGTAACCTTTTTCTTCTAATTCTAAAGCCAATTCTTTTGTGCCAGATTTCACAATTCTGCCATCGAACAACACGTGTACAAAATCTGGTTGAATATAATCTAACAAGCGTTGGTAGTGGGTAATTACCACAAATGCATTTTCTTTTGTACGTAATTTATTCACACCATCGGCAACGGTGCGTAAAGCATCGATGTCTAAGCCAGAATCTGTTTCATCT
>DAIRTB010000043.1:9520-9991 GCA_036804105.1 Bacteroidota bacterium
TGCTTAATTTTGGATTCAGCATAGCCAATTGGAAAATCTCGTTCCGCTTTTTCTCGCCACCCGAGAAACCTTGATTTACAGATCTTTTCATTAAAGATGGGTCTAAACCAACAAACTCTGCTTTCTCACGCATGTAACGCAAAAACTCGCCAGCTTCCATTGGTACAAGTCCTTGGAATTTGCGGTGCTCGTTCATTGCAGTACGCATAAAGTTGGTATTGCTTACGCCTGGAATTTCAACTGGATATTGGAATGCCAAGAAAATACCCATTCTAGAGCGCACTTCTGATGCAATTTCCAAAAGACTTTCGCCTTCGAAAAGGATGTCTCCATCTAAAACTTCGTAACCTTCTCTACCTGCAATAACAGAAGAAAGGGTACTTTTTCCAGAACCGTTTGGACCCATAATGGCGTGAACTTCGCCAGCTTTTACTTCTAAATTTAAACCTTTGAGGATTGTCTTTTCCTCAA
>DAIRTB010000044.1:0-9948 GCA_036804105.1 Bacteroidota bacterium
TTCCCAATGAATCTGCAGCAAGGGGTGCAGCAGTCCAGTTGTACGTAAAGCCGTATGCATAAGAGCCATTAATCCAATTCAACAGTTTAATTTTATTGAATGGCAAGTTGTAATTTATGTTGGCGTTGTGCTGGTAATTTAATGGACGGCCAAAATTTCGGATATTTTGAAGAATGGTATCTCGCTTTTCATCTGTATCTATTGCGCCAAAAGGCTCGTCGAAACGTACAGCTGTATTCGCATTAAATTCTAACCTGAGCGATCTTGTTAAATCATGGCGGTAATTGTAAATGCGGTTACTACTAAAATTTTTATTGAAAGTTGGCGGGATTGGGATGCCACCTTCTGAATTGTTACGCATTTGAACTTCCTGATACAAACGATCTACATCGGTTCTAAAAGTAAAATTGCTTGGTTTTAAATTGAAGTTAAAGTCTCTAACGAAGGTTAGGCTCTTGTTTCTAATTCCTTTAAATGGTTGTATGTAATTAGGCTGAGTGGAGAAATTATAATTGAAACCGCCCCTATACTGTTTGTTGATGTTATATTCAGTAAAAGGATTCCGCATAAATGTTTCGTTGAAGGCGAAGCTTAAGGCGAAGTTTTCTAAATCGTAAAAACGAGGCTTCTTTGCAGAATTCATCCGCATTTTCTGGATGTTGGTAAAGTTGATACTTCTTCGGCTATTGAAGGTTTGTGCTGCCCTCAGAATAGAATCTCGCTCCTCAGGATTCGAGGCCGCCTCTAAAGTTGACGCCAGTAAAATATCTGGATCTAACGGATTGTACTCTGGGTTACTAATTCCTCTTGAAAGACCATAATACATTGGAATTCTAACCCCAAAACGTTCTGGAAAAAATTTACCCAATTCAACCGTAGAATTAAAGTCGATGTTTCTAACATCATCTCGAGATCTATCTGCTGGTTTAGATTCAATGCCACCAAAGCCAACCGTGGTAAAGCGACCACCTAAATTTACGGTAGCTAAATCTGCTAACCTTAAGGTTAGCAAGCCCATTCCTGCTGAACCGGCTCTATTATCGAAATCTGTTAAACGTAATTCGTTAAACCAAACTTCACCGCATTTTGGCAAACCGTCGTCAGCATCATCAGAAAAATCGTTTTTAGGATTTCTAATCCCCAGCATCACCACTTCTAAGGCACTTAAAATTGGATTACCCAAAATGGTAATTTTATGGCCACGATCATTTATAAACGAAAATGGGATGTTTAATGGATGGTTTGCATTGTTACGTGCTTGCTTTGCTTGGTTTAGCTCTGTAAAAGTTACATCTAATTCGTTTTGAACTGGCCAAATATTGGCAGGATCATTATTAAAATACTGACTTGGCGTTAATGGAATTTCGTACTCATAATAGTTGCTCACATAATCGTTTCCTAGCCTGATGAAAGCATTTAAATCGCCAGCTTTTAAACTATCTGGGTTAGCTGCTTCAAGGTGTACAAACATTTTTAGGCGTTTGTATGCTCGAATATCTACGCCTTGGTTTTTGAAAACAGCTCTGGCATCGCCATCCTGTAAGTTGCAGAAGCGCAATTGCAGTGATTGCTCGTTTAGTTGTTGGAAGTTGGTAGAATAAACGTTTTGAACCCTTTGTATACCTGGAGGAATTACGTAATTGATAGGTCTTCTATTACCGTTTTCTTCAATATTCACGGTTGAAACTGTGAAAAGAGTTCCTGTTTCGCCATCAATAGGAATATATTCTCCAGGAGCGGCGAGCGTGTTGAGGTATCTTCTCCAATCAGTTCTAACCAATTGTAAAGTTGCAAAACGCAATATAGTCGTATCCTCAAAACCAGTCATGTACATCCGCATAAAACGAATGGATTTGAAATCTGGAATATTGCCAATTCTATTATCAGGTTTTGCTACTGGTATTCTGAATTGATACCAACGCACAGTATCTGTAGAGCCATTTTTTAAACGAACCACTGCAGTATAAACATCGTTAATGTTGTTTCTGCCAACCACCATATCCTGCGGTCTAAGACTAACTCTATACTCGAAATAATCTTCGTTTTGGGTTAAGGTATTGTCTAAGTTAATGTCTTCAGTGTTCGGAATATTTGTGGCGGTTGTAGGGTAAGATTCTGGCGATTGCTGATCGGTTGGAGAGTTTCCTTGTAACCCATTAAATTTAGAATACCGTTCTAAAATGTTTTTTTGCTCGTTATCGTAATCGGTACCTCTAAAGTGATGGTAATTATCTGATGATGGATCTGTAAACGCTTGTTGATATGCTGGCGATGCAACTCCGTAAAGTAAAGCCAAAGTATCTAGATAACTTTGAAAGAATAGGCGTTCATCAGCATCATTTAAACCATCTAAGCCGATATCTTGAAATACCCTAGAAGCAGGATCATTATCGAATGCGTTTACAATGGGTTGAAGTTTGGGCACTCTACCCCAAGCGGTTTCGTCAACATCGGTTATGTTGGCAGTTCTAGGCAATCCATTTTCGAAAGATCTTCTTCCGTCTTTCAAAACATCTTCAGAAATACTTCCAAGATTAATGTAGAAATCTCCGCCCTTTGCATTTTGGTTGTAGATAAATGGATCCATAACCCAAAATTCTATAAACTCTATGTTTGCTGCTTCAAAATCGTTGGTTTCAATTTTCCGTTGAATTCCTCCCCAACGGTCTTCCGGATTGGTAAACAAACCATCAGGGCCAATATTGCTTGGATCGTAATTGTATGGACCACGCTCTTTTGGATAGTAAGCCAAATCTAATGTTTGGATATTAAGCGGTTGATTATTAGCTAATTGTCTGTTCGGAAATACTTCTGTAACCAAAATCTCACGCATGTAGTGGTTAGACCGCATTTGCGCATCGTTTCTGATGTGCTGCGGGGTAATGCCAGCATCTCTAAAGAAGAGAGGATCTATGGCATACCAAGCCAATTTGGCTCGATTGTAACCATAGCGCAAATCGTTTCTAAGATTTGCCTCTGGAAATTTAGCAGAAACGGGTGTTGAGGCGATGGTCCAAAGACCAAAAACACGTAGATCAATGGAGTTTTCTGAACCTTCAAAATCATCTATATAAGAAATACCTTCTCTGGTAATTGCCTTAGAATTTCCAGGAATTAATCTAGCATATTCACCTGTAAACGAAACGGTTGAAATTTCTTTGGTGCTTATTAGCGGAATCGCATCAATCATTTTGGTGATGAAGCGAGACTCTTTTCTGTAAGTACCATCGAAACCTAAAATAGAATTAGATGTTGGTTCCTCTCCTTGATTAACTTTTGGGGTGATTGGCCTTTCTACCTGTCTAATAAATGTACTTCCAAGCGCTAAATCTCGATTAACAATATAATCTAGCCGAGTTGCTGTAAGGGTTTTATTCATTACCGAAAACAAAAGGTTGTTTTCAAACTGAATGTCTATTACTTCGCCAGAAGAAAGTAAACCTGTATTTAAGATTTTTACTTTCCCTTGAAGGTAATCCACATCGAAATCAACTTTTTCAGTTAGTAATCTACCACCTGCCGTTACTGTTACAGATCCGGGTGGCAAGTTTATTGCCCCTAGATTTATTTCCGATCCAGAAGCACTTTGGTATTGGCCTCTAAGTTTGTAACGGTTTTTCTCTGGAAACTGCAAGGCCCAAGCACGGGTAGAATCGTATAATTCTGTAAACAAGAATTGGTTTACTTGTTCGGGTGTTAAATTAGGATTTATTTCTAAAATGGCATCCCGTAAATCTCTACCGAATGGCTCAACAGTTGGGAAAATTATCTTTGCCGTTTGTGGGTAAATTGTTACGTTTTCAATATAATCGAAAATACCATCGGGCTGAGGTTCTAATTGAAAGTTTAAATTGTCTAATCCAACTACTTGAATTAATGGCCGTTTATCTACCTCTGGTAAAGGAATAAAGTTTTTTATGCCTGATGTAAGTTCGTTGTAAATAACGTTCAGCTGGAAATCTTGACGGTTTATCTGAAATGCGTTTAGAGAATAAATATTCCGCATCTGAAGTTTCCACAATGGCAAATCTGTTCTAATGTTGGTGGCCTTCAACATTTTAGTGTACAAGATTTGTGGATTTGTTTGGTCGTTTGGAACCTCCTGAGAGAATTCACCCACCTGAAATGGTGATCCATTTACGGTGTATTCGTAAGCCACAGAAAGCACCTCATCTTGGTTTAGAGCAGAATTTAAAGAGATAAAGCCCAATTGGGCATTTAAGGTATATTCTGTTGGATTAAGTTTTCTTGCAAATGTGATTTCGTAATCTTGAGCCAATTGCAAGGTTCTCAAGGGTGAATTATCTAAAGCCGTTAAACTTTGGTTTACATTTCTTATGCCTGGATTGTCTAACAAAGTATTGTAAAGCGTGTTGGCATCGTTATTCGGAAAATTCCCTCCAATTGATGGTAAAACCGCTCCTGTTTGGTCGAAATAATCGGCTTCGGCTAAATCCATAAACGCCAACACATCTCTTACATCAGAGTTAATGTTGTTTCGGTTGGTTACCCAAACTTCAACCCGAGTTACAATTACATTGGTACGCAAAACAGGCAAACTGCCCATGGCGGTATTGAAATTATCTCTAAAATATTGTGCTAGGAAATAGTGGCGGTTTTGGTCGTACTGATCGGCTGAGATATCAAATTGTGTGGTTTGCGCACCACCTGCAACTTGAACCGATTGCGATTGGCCTTTTTGTTGAGAAAGCACCGAGGTAATTCTTAGTTTTCCGAATTGGAACTCGCCTTTTACCCCAAATAAGCTTTGACTTCCTGGAATTAAAGAACTTCTAAGCGGAAGGGTTACGTTACCAACTTCTAGCTTTTTGATGATTTCGTCTTCCAAACCAGTGTACTCCAGCTTCATTCTATTCTCGAAATCGAATTGAGCTTGGGTATTTTGGGCAGCAGTAAACTTCATTTTCTCGCCAATTTGGCCCGTTACATTCATCTGAATGTTCATTTTGAAGTCGAAATTGCCAATCCGCTGTTGTTGCTGGGTTAAATTAGGGTTCTCGTTTCGCAGGTAATTTCCAGCAAAAAGTAGTTCTGCTGTACCCTGCGGCCTAATATCCACAAAACTTCCACCAAAAATCTTGTCTACAGCTTTAGAGGGAAGATAGAGTTTTGGAATTATGCCTGTTCTCTCCAAGTTTCCGCTGGAGCTTGATTTAGATTTTTCTTTCCAATATTCTGTTTTACTATTTTTAGATTGGTACTCTAGGTATTCCTCAAAAGTCATACTGGTTGGTGTACCAATAACCATGTCTCCAATTTTCTCTGTTAGGATGTATTTTTGGGTAATGGGATCATAAACTACCGAAGAGGTTTTATTCGAGGGGTCGTTAAACAGAAACGGATTACTTGTCTTGTCGAATGGATTGGTAGGAGGTTTTATTGGATACTTCAGCTTTGAAGTATCGCCCTTGGTGGTGTCGCTTGGAACCTGTAGGAAATCCAAATCTAGCGGGTACAAACTTGCAGGCGATTCGGCAATAGCCACACCCCAAGCTTTTGTCACAATACCAATTAGCACGCTTAAACAGGCAAAATATATATGCTTTTTCAACAACACTTTTCCTAAACTGATTTTAAGGCCTGTTTAATCAGTTCTTCAACACTGAGATTATTTGCGGAGGTTTTCATTATCTGCAATAGTATTTTTTCAATTTGCGCCTTCGGAAATCCGAGGGCTACGAGTGCTAATAACGCCTCCTCTTTTGCATTATTGTTTAAATCTGTTAAATCTGTTGGCGCACCCAATTCTTTTATGAATTTTTCTTTCAATTCTAGAATTATTCTTTGTGCGGTTTTCGGCCCGATTCCTTTAATACGCTGTATTTGAGCAATTTCACTATTAGAAATGTGCTGTATTAGTTCGTCTGGGCTTGCATAAGATAAAATGGTTCTTGCCGTGTTTGGCCCTATGCCATTTACTGAAATTAAGTGTTGAAATACAACCCTTTCTCTTAAATCTGAAAATCCAAAAAGCACGTGCGCATCTTCCCGAATACTTAACCAAGTGTGTACAAAAATCTCTTTAGTGTCTTGAAAAGACGAGTAGGTGTTGAGCGATATTTGAATAACATAACCCACATCGTGTACATCAAGCAAAAGCTCAGTTGGGGTTAGGTTTACAACCTTGCCTCTTAAAAATGCAATCATTTAGATTCTGCAATTTGGGCATCAATTACTGCAATTGCTACCATGTTAATAATTTCTCTCACAGAACTGCCCAATTGTAGTACATGCACTGGTTTACGCATGCCAAGAAGAATTGGGCCAACAGCTTCTGCTGCTCCAAAACTTTGAAGCATTTTATAAGCAATGTTTCCAGCAGCTAAATCTGGAAAAATAAAGGTATTTGGAGGATGATTTACCAAGTCGCTAAAGGGGTAATTCTCTTTTAGAAGGTTCTGATTCAGTGCAAAATTAGCCTGAATATCTCCATCTACAATAAGATTGGGAAATTTTTCCTTTAATAATTTTCTGGCTTTCTGCATTTTAGTTGGCACATCACCTTTATTCGATCCAAAGTTAGAAAAAGATAGTAATGCTACTGAAGGTTCAATGTTAAATGTTTTTACAACCCGAGTAATACCTGAGGTTATTTCCATTATTTCTTCTGCGCTTGGATTTACACTTACTGTGGTATCGCCAAAAAAGAGTGGACCTTTTTTTGTAAGCATAATGTACATGCCAGAAATCTTTTCCGTTTCTTCAGCTTTCCCAATTATCTGAAGTGCCGGAACGATGGTTTGCGGATAATTTCTTGTTAAACCAGAAATCATGGCATCGGCAGCACCTTTTTCTACCATTATCGATCCGAAATAATTTCTGTCTCGCATTATCTTACGAGCATCGTAAAGGGTTACCCCTTTTCTATTGCGTAATTGATAGTACGATTGTGCGTATTCTTCTAGCTGATTATCGGCTTTCATAGGATTGATTATAACCAGCCCATCTAAATTAATTTGGTGTTCTTTAGCTATGGCATGAATTTTTTCTTCATCACCCAAAAGAATTGGAATGGCAACACCATCAGCATAAACTGTAGCAGCAGCTTTTAATATTTTAAACGTATCTGCTTCGCAGAAAACTACCCGTTTAGGGTTTTGTTTTGCTTTTTGGTTGATGAAGCTAAGGAATTTATCGTCAAGCCCCAATCTAGCAATGAGCTCCTGCTTGTAAATATCCCAATCTTTAATGGGGAATTTCGCAACTCCCGAATCCATGGCTGCCTTTGCAACTGAAGGAGCAACGGTGTAAATCAATCTTGGATCAAACGGTTTTGGAATGAGATAATCTCTCCCGAAAGTGATGTTTTTCTGATTGTACGCCATGTTCACAATCTCTGGAACGGGTTTTTTGGCTAAATCTGCTATTGCATAAACCGCAGCAAGTTTCATTTCTTCGTTAATCTTAGATGCTCTCACATCTAAAGCGCCTCTAAAAATGTATGGAAAACCCAAAACATTGTTTACTTGGTTGGGATGATCTGACATGCCTGTAGCTACAATCACATCTTTTCTAGCCGCAATCGCTTCATTATAAGGGATTTCTGGATCTGGATTTGCTAAGGCGAATACAATTGGATTCTCAGCCATCGACTGGAGCATTTCCTTGTTTACGATATTTCCTTTCGATAATCCCATAAAGACATCAGCATCAACAAAAGCTTCTTCTAATGTATTTAGTTGGGCATCCGTTTGAAATTCCAGCTTATTTTCGTCTAAATCTGTTCTGTCTGAGCGTAAAACGCCTTTACTATCAAGCATAATAAGGTTTTCTTTAGAAACCCCAAGTGCTATAAAAAGTCTCGCACAAGAAATTGCCGATGCTCCAGCGCCATTTACAACCACCTTAATTTTAGCAATTTCTTTTTTAACCAATTCTAAAGCATTCAGCAAGGCTGCACCTGTAATAATGGCCGTTCCATGTTGATCGTCGTGCATTATGGGAATATTCAGCTCTTCTTTAAGACGTTTTTCAATAACGAAACAGTCGGGAGCTTTTATGTCTTCTAAGTTTATACCTCCGAAAGTTGGTTCCAGTGCTTTAACAGTTTGAATAAATTGCTCTGGGTCTTTTACATTGAGCTCTAAATCGAAAACATCAATATCAGCAAAGATTTTAAAAAGTAGGCCTTTACCTTCCATTACTGGTTTTGAGGCTTCAGGTCCAATATCACCAAGACCTAAAACAGCTGTGCCGTTAGATATAACAGCTACTAAATTTCCTTTGGCCGTGTATTTATAAACATCGTTTACATCGTTATGAATTTCCATGCAGGGCACAGCAACTCCCGGAGAATAAGCTATGGCAAGGTCGTTTTGGCTGTGTGATGGTTTCGATGGAATTACTTCAATCTTTCCAGGACGGCCCAAGGCGTGGTAATCTAAAATGTCCTGTTTATCTAATTTGTTGTTCATGCCTTAAATAATGAGGCCTCAAAGGTATGAAAATGAATTTAGGTAGGAAAAAGAATGATTTATTAATGTTTGAGCGGAATAGTTTTGCCCATAATTTAGATTGGTAGAAAAAATGGCTTTGAATGTGAAACCAAAAAATTTGACCTTTACAACAGTGGATAAGATAATAGAAACGCTGTTACCATAAAATTAAGATTTGGATAATTGTTCATTGTATTTACTTTAATAAATTAATTGCCAATATTTTCACAATATTGGGGGCAAACCTTTGTAAAAAATTTTACTTTTTATGAAGATTTCAATCCGCTTTTTACTTTTTTCTTTATTGCTTTTAGGCTCTTTGAGTCCATTAAAAGCACAATTTCAAACGTTAACTTGGCAAGAGATTACGCCAAGCAACTATCCATCGTCTATTAAGGTATATGAGACCAATACCCCTTATGCCGACAGTACAGCTTTCCACGCAGTGTACACCATTTTCGATTTGAACGACAAAACCATTGGTTTAAAATTGGCTAATGTACGTTCAAATCCGTTTAGAAACCCTGTACAACACGCTCAGGCTGAGACTGATAGTGTTTACATGGCCATAAATGCAGGTTTTTTCAGTGCAACCAGCTCAGTAAGTTTAGCCATAGACAATTACATAAAATCTGCTAACTCTGTATTTTCTTTAAGCAGACCAGGACCAAGTGGAAATGTTACTTTCTTTCCTGCTCGTGCTGCATTTGCTTTATCTGCAAATAGAACACCTTCTATTTTCTGGAGTTACAATATTGATAGTACCGGAAACCCAGCGTACAGATACCCAACTCCTGGGGCTAACCATGAAACTAATTTAGTTGCAGATTTAAGACCAACCTCACTTTATCCTTCTGGCGCCAGCTTATTGCAAACGCCATTGGCTATTGGCGGCGGGCCAGTAATCTTAAAAGACAGTTTAGTTTTTCTAACCCACGAGCAAGAAGTTTTAGAATCTAGTGTAGTTGCAACTACAAGACAACCAAGAACTGCTATTGGTTACACAAACGATGGCAAATTAATCTTTGTAGTGGTTGATGGCCGTCAACCTGGTTTTGCAACTGGAATCGACTTAGCCAACTTGGCTCAACTCTTCCGCTCGCTTGGAGCAGTTGAAGCAATGAACCTTGATGGCGGTGGATCTTCTGCCATGGTTGTAAATAATGCATTAATAACAAGTCCGAGCGATCCAGGAAATGTAATGCGAAATGTACCAACAGCCGTTTTGTTAATGAAACGCCCAATAATTTATGATACTGAAGATACCCAAAGATATGCCCAAAGCGGTTCTTGGAGCGAAACCTCAAATGCTGGTCAGTATGGCCCATCTAGAACTAGAATTGGTGCAACTAACCCAGCTGGAAGCAATAAAGCTTGGTATAAATTTAAAGATTTAGCACCTGGACAATATCGTCTAGAAGCTTGGTGGAATGTTTCTGGTGCGCCAAATCGTTCAACCAATGCGCCTTATGTATTACAGAGAAATGGATTA
>DAIRTB010000045.1:0-5396 GCA_036804105.1 Bacteroidota bacterium
AAAACCATGCAGCTTTCGGGTGCAGAAAGTCTGGCGGCGGCTGGCAATATTTTCCTCGGACAAACTGAAGCGCCACTTTTGGTGCGGCCATACATAGATCGGATGACTCGCTCTGAAATTATGGCGTTAATGACAGGCGGAATGGCCACTATTGCCGGTGGAGTTTTGGCAGCATACATCGGGTTTCTTGGTGGTGCTGATGAGGAGCAGCAACGCTTATTTGCAACTCATCTACTTTCTGCATCTATTATGTCGGCGCCAGCTTCTTTAATTGCAGCCAAAATATTAGTTCCAGAAACAGAACCCATTAACGCAGAATTAAAGGTTTCTAAAGACAAAGTGGGCAGTAATATTCTTGATGCAATTTCTAATGGAACCACCGATGGGCTAAAGCTTGCAGTGAACGTTGGAGCTATGTTATTGGTATTTACCGCCTTTATGGCTATGATTAACTGGTTTTTTCTTTCTGGAATTGGCGAGTGGTTTAACCTAAACGAAGGCATCAAATTGGCATCGAATGGAGCTTTCGAAGGTTTCTCACTTCAATACATCTTAGGAAAAGTTTTTGCACCAATTGCTTGGTTGGTAGGCGTTCGTGGAAGCGACATTACTTTGGTTGGTCAACTTTTAGGGGAAAAAACCATTCTAAACGAATTTTTCGCATACACTTCGTTGGGCAATATGAAAACCATGTTTGCTTTTGAAAGCGAGCGCTCCATAATTATAGCAACTTATGCACTTTGTGGATTTGCGAATTTCGCCAGTATCGGAATCCAGATTGGAGGCATTGGTTCTTTGGCTCCTGGAAAGCGTTCTTTACTTTCTAGTTTAGGTTTGAAAGCGCTTTTAGGTGGAACAGTTGCTTGTTTGCTTACGGGTGCAATTGCTGGAATGCTTGTTTAGTTTTGTATTTATTTGGTGATGTTTTGGGCTAGGTGTTAAACTTTACCAATTTATTTTCATCGTTGTCTACGCTCTACCGATTTTCTTAAACCGTGGACAGAATTTTGTCTACGCTCCACAGATTTTCGTAAACCGTGGACAGATTTTTGTCCATGCTTTTCAGGTTTTGATAAATCGTGGACAGATTTTTGTCAACACTCCACATATTTTCATGAACTGTGGACAAGTCTAATTCTAATTGATATTTTTACTTAAAAATCTTCGCAATAGATTTTCCTAGAGCTTCCAATTTCTCGAATGGTTCGCTTACAGATGCATTGTGGAAAATTAGCGTATTGTTATCATCTACACCAATTTGCATCGGATAAATTATAATAAACGAATTGTTGGTAAAATATTTGTTTAAATATGCAGGCACTTTACTCATGGCAGGGTGGTAAGATGGATAATCTTTCCTGCTAAGAATTATTTGAAAATTGTCGTTTGGCTTTAAGTCTTTTATTAAAATTAAGAAATCGTTCCAATCTTCGAAGGTGTTGAATTCAGCTTCAATTGGATTGGTTTTAAGAAATGCTTGAAGCACAATAATGGTTTCTTCGGTAGCATAAAATACAATTTTTGCTCCGGTGTTTTTGGCAATATTCCAAATTTTTATCACCCAAAAAGGAAAACCAATTTCTCTTTCTGCTTTTTCTGGAACAACCATCAAATGCCGTTTAATGGTGCTTAATGGTTGATGTGCTTTGTAAATTAAGGTGGTGGTATTGCATTTGCTTAGAACGCCTTCAGTTAAATTTCCGAGAAAATTATCTGAAATGCCTCTTTTTTCGTGCAGACCTAGTATAAGATCGGTAATCTTGTGTTCCTTAATTACACCGCTAATTCCGTTACTTACATTCAAATCGTACCGAATAAGTGGAGTTAAAACATTATCGGTAGCTGCGGCAACCTTGCTTACTTTGGTTAATAATTCTTGGGCTTTTTTATCTGAATTGCTGCCATCGCTATGGTGGCTAATAACGTTGAGCGCATACAGGCCTTTATTATTATTTTTAGATTTTATGATGATGCTTAAGTTTACCAACTCCTCCGATGTTTCCTCGTTGCTAAGTGGAATTAGAATACGTTCTTCGCTTTCGGTCTGACTATTATCTGTGGATGCTTTTTCTAATAATGCTAAATTTTGCGCACCTTTCTGGGTTACAATAGATGCTATGGTGCAGGTTACCAAAATCATTAGGATAGTACCATTTAACACTTGGTCGTTCAATAATCTTATCGGTTCAATTGCTTGACTGGTAAGTGCTGCTGCATCTATTGCATCTTGATTTAAGATGATGTTGTAGCCAATTAATACTGCTGCTAAGGTTGCTGCAGCTTGAGCATTACTAAGTCCAAAAATCATTCGACGTTCGTCTTTAGAAAATCCGAAGGTTTTTTGGGTAAGCCAAGCTGCAGAAAACTTAGCAAAAGTGGCCACCGCAATCATGGTTATTGCTACTTTAATGGTTTCGAAACCTTGAAAGAAAACTCTAAAATCTATTAACATGCCAACTCCAATCAGAAAGAAAGGAATAAAAAGTGCATTGCCCACAAACTCAATCCTGTTCATTAATGGAGAAGTATGTGGAATGAGCCTGTTTAACGCTAATCCAGCTAAAAATGCACCAATAATAGCTTCAATTCCAGCAGCTTCTGCAAGGAATGCTGCTAGGAAAACCATCGCCAAAACAAAAATATATTGAGAAATATTGTCGTGGAAGCGTTTAAAAAACCACCTAGCAATTATTGGGAATATAAACCAAACAATTGCGCCAAAAACCAAAACAGATAGAGATAAGGTTATCCAAAATTGAGAATCTGCAGTGCCTTGGGTTAAGCCAACTATTGCGGCCAACACCAAAAGCGCAAGGGTATCGGTAATCATAGTACCACCAACCGTAATGTTAACTGCTCTATTTTTTATTACCCCTAATTTGCTAGCAATGGGGTAGGCAATTAAGGTGTGCGATGCAAACATACTCGCTAGAAGTACGCTCGATAAAATAGAGAAATTGAGGATGTAGTAACTTGCTGCTATTCCCAAAATCATGGGAATTGAAAATGTATAGAGTCCAAAAACTAAGCTTTTTCTGCTGTTCTTTTTGAAATCTGCTAAGTCTATTTCCAAACCAGCAAGAAACATTATATACAGAAGCCCAACTGTTCCAAAGAGTACAATACTATCACCACGAACCATTAAATTAAAACCATTCGGGCCAATTATAGCTCCAGCGATAATTAAACCAATTAAATGCGGAATTTTAACCTTGTTGAGTAGTATTGGAGCAAAAAGAATTATAAATAGTATTAACGAAAACTTTAGAACAGGATTTGTTAGTGGGAGATTTAAATCCTCTAATCGTGCAAATAGCATGGCTGATTGAAGCATCTGTTGGTTCTAAATTTAGGTGTAAAGGTAAGCTCATTTTATGCTATTTTTTCGATGGCTTATATCTCCCAAGATTACAAAGTGGTGATGTTTGTTTTTTCGCCATTTTTGTAAAAATTTAAAGATATGGCCAACTGGAAGAAAATGCCTCAGCAGGAAATGAAAGATCGTGTTTTTATGGCGCTTGCTCAAAATACCAACTATTACGACGATAATATTCTTGGCCTTCCAGGATCTCATTTAGATAAGCAGGTTTTCTATCAAGATGCGCCATTTTTAAAAGAAGCCCCTTTTTTAACAGCCATGATTCGAAATCCCAATCATATTGGATGCCACACCCTTGGCGAATCTGAACATTTTTTTAGTGGCACACAACAAATTGAAAGAGAGCTAATTCAGATCTGTGCAGAAGATATTTTTAAGGGAAAACCACTTGCACAAGATGGCTATGTTGCAGCTGGCGGTACCGAAGCCAATATGCAAGCGGTATGGATTTACCGAAATTATTTCTTCCAAAATTTTGGTGCAAAGCACAACGAGATTTTTATTCTTTGTTCTGAGGATGCCCATTACTGCGTTAATAAAGCCGCAGATGTTTTCAGTCTAGACCTTAAATTGGTTTCGGTTGATTTTGGTACAAGGGCAATTCAGCAGGAAGCACTTCTTGTAACCTTAGATGCTGCTAAAAAGGAAGGCAAAAAATATGTGATCGTTTTTTGTAACATGATGACTACCATGTTTGGCTCGGTAGATAATCCAGATGTTTATGTGGATGCCTTAAACCATTTCGGTTTCACTTTCAAAATGCATGTAGATGGCGCTTATGGGGGCTTTTTCTATCCTTTTACTGATGAAAACAACAAACTGAATTTCGCCAATCCAAATATAGATTCCATAACCGTTGATGCGCACAAAATGGCTCAAGCACCTTATGGAACTGGAATTTTCCTCTGCAGAAAGAACCTGATGCAGTACACCAACACCAAAGCTGCAAGTTATGTTGAAGGTGAAGATTTTACTTTAATCGGCAGTAGGTCTGGTGCAAACGCTATTGCGGTTTGGATGATTTTAATGACTTACGGCTACCTCGGTTGGAAGGAGAAATCGGAGATACTTTTGAATAGAGCCAAATGGTTTGCTTCGGAACTTAATGCTATGGGAATCAAATATTTCAGGCAAACCTATTCAAATATCGTAACTATTGAAGCGAGTCAAATTCCTGATCACTTGGCTTCTAAATATGCTTTGGTTCCTGATAGCCACCATGCGCCCAAATGGTTAAAGGTTGTGGTGATGGATCACGTTACGAGAGAAAAACTCCAATCTTTCTTAGACGATTTGGCATTAACAAGGTGATGAATATTTAGCCCCTAATGCACAAATGGAGTTTGTATCTGGCTTTGTATTTTCTTTTTTATTCATTGAAAAGGCAAATTTCATTTTTTGTAGCCCAATTTCTATAGTTATTAAATCCCATTCGTTAATTGGTGGCTAAAAACTAGACCCGCTTAGGAAGGATAACATTTGGTGGCTTATTAAAACAAACAAAGCCCGGAAAAACCGGGCTTTGTAACGACAAACAATAAACTTTACAATATGATATTAAAAGCGCTCCAAACCACTGAAGAAGAAATTGCCTTCAATCTGTGCATTTTCGTCTGAGTCTGAACCGTGTACTGCATTTTCTCCAATTGATTTAGCATATAACTGACGGATAGTACCTTCTGCTGCTTGAGCAGGATTGGTAGCGCCAATTAATGTTCTGAAATCTTCTACTGCATTTTCTTTTTCAAGAATTGCTGCTACAATTGGACCTGAAGACATAAAGCTTACAAGTTCTCCGTAGAATGGTCTTGCAGCGTGTACTTCGTAAAACTTTCCAGCTTGTGCTTCAGAAAGTTGGGTGTATTTCATGGCTACAATTCTGTAACCTGCTTTTTGGATATGTGCTAAGATGTTTCCAATATTTCCTGCTGCAACTGCATCAGGCTTAATCATGGTGAAGGTTAATTTACCGCTCATGTGTTTAAATTTGTTGCAAAGGTAGTTGTATGAACGCATA